>JAFTEX010000107.1 GCA_017453445.1 Bacteroidaceae bacterium | reverse complement strand
GGCCAAGGGATGGATGTCGTCAATGAAACGGGCATTGGGGTGCCGGATGACCGTCTTCGTCTTCCCAGCCCCATCGCCGAAGAAATAGACAGGACCGCGGTCAAGGTACTCGCGATAAGTGTCCTCCGTGACGATGTCGGCCTGCACGCCACGCACGGGCCTCAGCGCACGACTATACACAGCGGCATAGACCTCCATGCGCCGCGCATCAATCATCGGCACCAGCAACGGCCCGCCGCCCCGCAGGGCCGGGTTTCCCGGGCATTCCCGACTCTCCGAACTCTCCGGATTATCCGGCCTTTCCGGTTCCTCCTCATAGTCCGCCATTTCCGCACGCAACAGCACGGGCACACACATCACCTCCAAGGTCGGGAGGCTGATGAGCGGCACGCCGCGCCCGTAGGCCACGCCCTTGGCCATCGAGTAGCCGATGCGCAGCCCCGTATAGCTGCCCGGCCCCTCGCTCACGGCCACCGCATCGAGCGGTATGGCGTGACTCTCGGCAAAGGACAGGGCCTCCTCCACCATCACGCCGCAGCGCACGGCATGGTTGGGCCCATCAAAGTCCTCATCGTGATAGATAACCGCACTGTCCTGGCTGAGTGCCACAGAGCACACCTTGGTACTGGTCTCAATATGTAATATACAAGCCACAGTCTATTTTTGATTTTATTAAGTGTCTGTTCCGTTTCTTGTTTCCGAGGGCAAAGATACGAAATATTTATGAATAATTCATCGGTATCGGGTGACATTATTGTCCCTGTCCACAGAGAAGTGCCATAGAAAGGCCGCTCGTCGGAAAAACTCAATCAAAATTTGGATATTCTTTCGCTTTACACTATCTTTGCACCCGAAATTCCTACGTGCTCATACTCATCTACGGAAAGCACCACGTAGCCTTTCCGCCGGAACAACGCCATAAGTCCCCCCTTGCTACAGTGCTCTTTCCCGATTTGCCATCCGACATGCCTAATGGCGTTTCATCACAATACTAATCTCCATGAAGCGATATGAAAAAGATTCTACTAATCCCCACGACCCTCATCCTAACAATCATACTCTCTGCCTGCACGGGCACGAATGCCAAATTTCCTCACGTAGCAGGCTTGCTTGACAAACCGCTGCCTGCCGACACGGCACCGGCTCACGTGCTGGAGGCTATGGAACGTGCCGAGCGCTACCACCAATACGAAATCATGAGCGACACGGCGAACGACATCAGCGTGGAAGCCATCGGCGAGGCCGACACGACCTCCACCGAAGGCTACGGCATCGTCGTAGTGAAGGGAGCCACCAGCACCGTCTTCCCTCACATCCCGAACAGCCGTCAGCCCCTGGCACGCTACTGTCGTGAGACGGGTGACCTGTGGCTCACCTGCAGTGCGATGGCGGGAACAGGCGTGGCGGTGGAACGGCTCTACCAGATTCGCTTCAACAACAGCGACAGCGCCTACATAGCCAACGCCATCGACCCTTACGCCCTCCAGCAGCAACTCTGCCAACGCCTTGGCTACAGCATCGACGGCGAGAAGATGACGCTCTACGACCGCAGCCGCGAGTTGACCACGGCCACGAACACCGTCACCGACATGGGCGGTTTCGATGACGAGCACCCCTTGTGGATAGGCGAACAGATGCAGTACGACCTGAGCGGCAACCGACCTTGTCTGTTGGTTACGCCCGGCGTGAAGTACACCACCGGCCTGGTGCTGACCTACGACGACATGCCCACGCTCAGCGCTCCCATCGGCATAGACAATGGAGGCAAACCATGCATCGGAGAAATTACCGAGGTGGTACGGCCTTTCGAGGGTTCCTATCTTGACGAGGACAACAGCGAGCCGAATCTTTTCATCACATATCAGCGCAACGACGGACGATACGACGTCGCCATAGGAATCTTCCGCTTGACGAGCCTCGATGACGGCATTGCCACGATGGGGGACAACGGGCTTTCTTTCACCGCCACGGATGCGGCGGGCAACCCTATTGGAGGCCTCATCACCCTGCAGGGCGACACGGCCACGGTTACGTTCACACGCTCCACATGGCCATTGCTGGAAAATGGGGCGACGTTCCGCTACACCCGACAATGACGTCAGTGCGCGCCATAGACAAGGACAGGTAATATTTTTTCACCATTCACTTTCTTCTTTAAATTTATTGTTGTATCTTTGCACCCGAATCCTGGCAACTGGGCATCCTCTGGGTGCTTCGGTGTAAGGGAATCCGGTGAAAGTCCGGAGCTGTACCTGCAGCTGTAATCCCCGTCAATGGGTCTGCTCGAACAGAAAGCCACTGGCATTTATTCAATGGACAATTGACAATGAACAATTGACAATGGATGTGCCGGGAAGGTGAGCAGACTGGGGAAAGCCAGAAGACCTACCAGGATATGTAAAAACATTACGCGCGCTCAGGAACAAGCGAGGGCGGAAAGATGAGACAGAGACTAAGTCTGATGGCTGGGGTGGCCTTGCTGGCCATGTCCCACACGTTAAGGGCACAGACAACGCTCCGCACGGACACCATCCCGGAGGTTGTCGTCACAGGTACTGGAACCCAGCACCTGCTGAAGAATGCGCCCGTGCAGACGGAGGTCATCAGCCATAAGATGCTGCAGCAGTACGGCGGTCGGAGCCTGGAGGACATCCTCTCGGGACTGACCGCCTCTTTTGCGTTTAGCGAGGACGACATGGGCTCGCAGATGCAACTCAACGGGCTGGGCAACAACTACATCCTCATCCTCATCGACGGCAAGCGCATCCACGGCGACGTGGGCGGCGAGAACGACCTGAAGATGATAGACCCGGCCACGATAGAGAAGATAGAAATCGTGAAGGGAGCCTCCAGTGCCCTGTACGGCAGCGACGCCATCGCGGGTGTCATCAACATCATCACACGCAAGCACGAACGCGAGGGACTGCTGCTGGAGAACACGACGCGCGGCGGCATGTACAACGACTGGCGACAGCACAATGCCGTGGGGCTGAGGTTCGGCCGGTGGAGTTCGCTGACCAACTTCCAACTCGGGCACACCGACGGCTGGCAGAACACCGCCACGGAGCACACCACAGGCACCGAGCCGCCCATTCATGACTCACGGAACAAGACGGTGAACAAGTACACCAACTGGCAGGTGACGGAGCGCATGGCCTACGAAGTGACGAAGGACGTGGAACTCTACGCCTCAGGCAGCCTCTACGGCAAGCGCATCTACCGCCCCAACGGCAAGTATGCCCGGTACGACGTGCACACCTACGACCTGCAGTACCGCAACGAGTCGGCAGCCGTGGGCGGCAAGTGGAAACTGAACAAATACGATGCCGTCACGCTCGACGTCGACTGGAACCGCCACGCCTACGAATACCTGTTCACGGCCACGACCCTGATGGAGGACTACGAAAAGAGCGCGGGCACGCTGTACTACCCCTACTATCCCTACCTGACGGGACAGACACAACTCCAGAGCGACCAGCGCCGCACGATGGCCACGCTGAAGGGTGTCTTCACCCTGCCCAAGGGCAACCGTCTGAATGCTGGAGCCGAATACCGCTACGACTGGCTGAAGTCGCCCACCCGGGTGAAAGGCACCACGGTCAGCGACTGGACAGCGGCCCTCTATACCCAAGACGAATGGCAGCAGAACTTCCGGAACAACATGTCGCTGCACGTGGCCGGCGGCCTGCGCCTGAACTGGAACGAGCAGTTCGGCGTGCGCCTGACCCCAAAGGTGTCTACGATGTGGAGCATCGGGCAGCCGTGGCGCATCCGCGCCCAGTGGAGCCAGGGCTTCAAGACTCCCACCACGAAGGAACTCTACTACCGCTACGTCCGCCAGATGAGCGGCACGTACCTCTACCTCGGCAACACGGAACTGAAGCCACAGACGAGCAACTACTGGTCGGTGGGCGGCGAATACACCCACGGCGGACTCTCCGTGACCCTCACCGCCTATTATAATAAGGTGAAGGACATGATTGCCCTCGTGACCATCCCCAACTATCAGGCTCCGGCAGAATACATCATCCAGTACGACCCCGTGCGCACACGCCAGTACCAGAACATCGAGGACGCACGCACGATGGGCATCGATGCCAACGTCCGCTACACATGGCGTGAACTGTCCTTCGCCGTGGGATATAGTTACCTCGACACCGAAGCCAACCAGTACGACACCAACCACGACCGTATGCACCAGGTGACGATTGACGGCATGGCGCACCATAAGGGCCACGTCTCCATCGTGTGGGCCAAAGACCTTAAGGCAAACAAAGCGGCTCATGCCTCCTCCCCCGGAGAGGGAAGGGGAAGGTTAGGCTTGGGCCTGTATGGCCGCATGTCGTCGAAGCGCCACTACCAGATAGACGGCGACGGCAAGGGCTACCAGATATGGAAAGTGACGGGGAACTATGAGTTCAAAATCCAAAATTCAAAATCCAAAATGCCGCGAGGCACGCTTTTCCGCGTGGAGGCCGGCGTGGACAACCTGTTCAACTATGTGGACAAGACACCTCACGGCCTGCACCTGGGCACCACCACACCAGGCACTACGGTCTATGCCTCGCTGACCATCCGCTTCAACCAAGGAAAGAAGATAACTAACCCTAATTATAAACCAACTAAAAACTTAAATCAAGATGAACAAGATTAAAAGTCTGATGATTGCCATGATGGCCATCATCGCCGGTGTCAGTTTCACCGCTTGTGACGATGACGACGACACGCCCTCGAACAACTACACCGTGTACCAGAACGCTGTAAACCAGACCGTGAAGCAGCAGAAGAAGCACGACAAGGTCATCCTGCTCGTAGCCTTCGGCTCTACCTGGCAGCAGGCCTTCGAGGCTTTCGACACGACCATCGAGGCCTACAAGAACGACGCTCGCTTCAAGGACTACGACGTATTCCTGTCCTACTCGTCGGCCATCTGCATCAACCGCGCAGCCGCCGGTGAGAACGCTGCCGACGGTGCCGAGGTCCGCAACTACTACGCTCCTCCCTTCTGGCTCACCGCTTTTGCCCAGGAAGGCGTGCGCTACTCGGAAATCGTGGTGCAGTCCCTCCAGGTCATCCCCGGTGAGGAATACACTCGCGTGATTAACTACATCAAGGACTTCGCCAACAACTCCAACGGCGACATCAACGACGAGTACCTGGCTAACGTAACCCTGAAACTGGGTGTGCCCCTGCTGCAGGACAAGGACGAGGACGTGAATGCCGTTGCCGATGCACTGGATGCTCTCTATGGCGACAAGGCCACTACGGACGTGGTAGCCTTCATGGGACACGGCAACCCCGACTCCTACGACACCTACAAGGCTAACATCCGCTACACCCAACTCGAAGAGGCCCTGCAGGCAAAGGGCAAGAACTTCTTCGTGGGCACCGTGGACATGATGGAGAACTTCAAGACCCACGTCTACGACCGCATGAAGGCTGCCGGACTGAACGACGGCACGCGCAAGGTCTACTGCCATCCCTTGATGTCCATCGACGGTGACCACGGTCACAACGACATGGCCGGCGACGACCTGCCCGAAGGTATCGACGAGGAGAACTACACACTTGCCCAGTTGCTGGCTCTGGCCAACGAAGAGGGCGAAGTGGAGGATTGCAGTTGGAAGCCCTTCTTCAATGCCGAGGGTTCTGGCTTCACCTGCAACAACGAAACCATGATCGAGAAGGGTCTGCTGGAACTGCCCACCGTGCGTGCCATCTGGATGAAGCACACCAAGGCTGCCATCGACGGCGAGGCCCTCGACTACTACCACTCGAAGAATCCCGAATAAGGGATACGGAGAAGGAGCATTACCGAATCTCTTTCTATATCTATCTATAATGTAATGTGTGACTCCGCACGAACGTCTCAATGTCGTGCGGAGTTTTTCCACACCTTTACGGGGCATTGCCCGACAAGAAAGTATCAACGAATGGCAGTCAATATATTGACGGAACTGCCGACAATACATTGACGGTACTACCGTCAAAGCTTTGACGGAACTACTGTCATAATAATGAAAGTCCATGACAGTAATAAGTAACTGAACATGAAGATTATATCAGAAGCAAACAACTCTATCTACAGGCATTCACTCATCGCCCTTTTTACCTTTTTTTGTGGAAATTTGTGGGCACAGACCGAAAAAAGCAAGGGCGACACGCTGCGTTCGCAGACGATGAACCCCGTCGTCATCACCGGCACGGGCACCTACCGCCGTGCCAACACATCCCCCGTGGCCGTCAAGGTCATCACAGCCAAGGAACTCCGTGATGCACAGGTGACCAACCTTCAAGATGCGCTCACGAAACTGACCACGACCGTGACCGCCCACACCAACGGCATGGGCACGTTCCTGAACTTCAACGGCGTGAGCGACGACTACATCGTCATTCTGGAGAACGGTAAGCGCGTCTCGGGCGATGACCGCTGGAACCGCATCTCGATGAGCCACGTGAAGCGCATCGAAATCTTCAGCGGGGCGGCCTCGGCCCTGTATGGCTCGGACGCCATCGCCGGTGTCATCAACATCATCACGGACGACAACAAGGAACCCGTATCGGCTTCCTCCACCACTCGCGTGCTGAACAACGGACGCATGGACGAGGACATTCACATCGATGTCAATCAGGGCAAGTTCTCCTCCCAAACGGCCTACACGCATCATCAGGCCGACAATTGGCAGGTGAACCGCTATCAGGAGTTTGAGGAGGGCGACTCGAAGGTGCTGAAACTCAACGGACGTCCCATGTCAACCGGTTACCACAGCCACAACATCAGCGAGCGTTTGGAGTGGCGCTTCAACGACCAATGGTCGGTCTATCTGCGTGCTTCGTACTACGACTACCTGACCGACCGCGACCGCTCGGCCACCAACTTCACGCAGAAAAAGGGGAAGGATGACGAGGGGAACACCACCTACACCTACACGCCGAAGCAGTCCTACACCTACGACATCCACCACCGTTCCTACACCTACGGCGGCGGCGCACGATGGGTTCCCAATGCGCGCACGCATATCTATTTAGATGTATATAGCGACAACTTCGATTCGCGCTATGATTATTGGCAGACCGCCGAAAAGGAAGCCTACGACGAGACGCGCAAGCGCACGCACTACGTCAACGAGACGCTGCGCGGCATCTTCCGTCTGGCCGACTGGAACAAACTGTCGGCAGGAGCCGAGTTCGTGCAGGAGAGCCTGACCAGCCAGAGCGACCACATCGACGGTCGGCACACCAACACCTACAACCTCTTTGCCCAGGACGAGGTGAAGATTGTCCGAGGGCTGGAGTGCGTTGTGGGCGTCCGCTATACACAGAACGACAACTTCGGGGCGGCCTTCACGCCTAACGTGGGACTGTTCTACCACATCAAAGGATTCCGCCTGCGTGCCTCGTACGCCGGTGGCTATCGCACCCCCACCCTCTCCCAACTCTATGCCACCGACCAAGCCAAGACGGCCTCGCGATATACGCTCTACAACCCCGACCTGAAGCCCGAGAAGAACCACTTCTTCAATGTCAATGCCGAATACAGCAACTCATGGGTGAGCCTCAGCGTCAGTGCCTTCATGAACAAGATTCGCGACATGATAAACTACCGCACGATGACACAGGCCGAGATTGATGCCGACGCCCACCTGACCGACATCCAAGCAGAAGGCTGGAAGACCCTGCGCCAGCGCGACAACATCGACCGCGCCACCCTGCGCGGCGTGAGTGCCTCGGTGAAGTTCCTCCTGCCCTACGGCCTCACCCTGGGCGGCGGCTACACCTTCACCGACTCGGAGGCCAAGACGCAAAGCCTGGACACAAAGACCCAGCAATACGTCATCACCAAGTCGCCCGTCGATAAGAGTGTGAAGCATGTGGGCAACGTCATGGCTTCGTGGGACAAGACGTGGAAGCAGTACCACCTGAACATCACGCTAAACGGCCACATGCAGAGCCGACGCTACAGCAGCACCTACGGCTATGCCGACGCCATCGGCCAGTGGGACCTCATGACGCGCCACACCATCTCGCTCCGTCACTTCACTCTGGAGCCGGGCCTTGGCATCGAGAACCTCTTCAACCAGCGCGACACTTCGCCCTGGACATCGAACTACTCCACCATCAATCCCGGACGTTCGTACCTCGTCAGCCTGCGCATGACGTACTAATTTAATTGACAATTGACAATGGACAATTGACAATTATTCCTTATCTTTGTGAGCAAATGGCAAATGCTAAATAGTAAATGAAGAAATGGTAAAGGGAAAGATAACCATCGCCGGCATAGGGCCGGGCAGCAAGGAAGACATCACGCCGGCGGTCATCGAGGCCGTCAGCAAGGCCGATGTCGTGGTGGGCTATAAGTATTACTTCCAGTTCATCGAACCGTATGTGAAGCCTGGTTGCCAGTGCATCGACACGGGCATGAAACGCGAACGCGAACGGGCCGAGCAGGCCTTTGCGATGGCCAAGGAAGGCAAGGATGTCGTGGTCATATCCAGTGGTGATGCGGGCATCTATGGCATGGCTCCGCTCATCTATGAAATGGCCCACCCCCAGCGCCCAACCGCTCAAAGCCCTCAAGAGGAAGGCAAGCCCTCCCCCCTTGGGGGGGAGCGGGGAGAGGGGCCTGACATAGTCGTCCTCCCCGGCATCTCGGCTTTCCAGAAGGCGGCATCCCTGTTGGGTTGCCCCATGGGACACGACTTTTGTGTCCTCTCCCTTTCCGACCTGATGACCCCTTGGGCAACCATCGAGCGACGCATCCGAGCCGCCGCCGTGGGCGACTTCGTGACAGCCATCTACAACCCGAAGTCGAACGGACGATATTGGCAGTTGTACCGACTCGTGGAAATCTTCCTGCAAGAAGGGCGCTCGCCCGAAACGCCTGTCGGCTATGTCCGACAGGCAGGACGCGAGGACGAAACCGTAACCCTGACCACCCTCGGAGCGTTCGACCCTGAGCAGGTGGATATGTTCACCGTTGTCATCATTGGCAACAGCCAAGGCTACATACAAGACAACCACTTCATAACGCCCCGAGGATATTACAATCTCAGCAACCCCACCAGACCCACCCCCAGCCCCTCCCTTGTAGGGAGGGGGGGAGATACTCCCGCTGATGATAAGTATAATGTAATTACTCCCCTCCCTACAAGGGAGAGGCCGGGGGAGAGTCCGGTGGGATTGATGGGGCCCGGCCAACAAATCATGAACGAGTCGTTCCGCACCATTCTTTCCGAGATGCAGCACCCCGACGTGCCCAAGTGGAGGCTCTGGCCTTTGCTCCACGCCATCCACACGACCGTAGACTTTGGCATGGAGCAATGCCTGTGGATGGACGACCGCGCCACCGAGATACTATATAATAAGGTAAAGGACGGCACACTACGGCACATCGTGACCGACGTGACGATGGCGGCAAGCGGCATTCGTAAGGGTGCCTTGGAGCGGTTGGGCATCGAAGTTCACTGCTACATCAACGACCCTCGCTCGAAGCAGATGGCCCAGGAGCGGGGCATCACCCGCAGTCAGGCCTGCATGCAACTGGCGGCCGAGGAATACCCCGATGCCCTGTATGTCGTGGGCAATGCCCCGACGGCTCTCTTCGAGATTTGCGACCTTGTGCGCAAGGGCAGGCTACGCCCCGCCGGCATCATCGCCGCCCCCGTGGGCTTCGTGCATGTCTGCGAAAGCAAGCACGCCGTGAAGACGTTGAAACAAATACCCAAAATCATCGTCGAGGGGCGCAAAGGCGGTTCCAACCTTGCCGCTACGCTCTGCAACGCTATCCTCACCTACGACGATGCCGAACAACTGAAGCCTGGGCGCGACTTGTGATTGGGAACTACGAATTTCACGAACTACACGAATTAGTATGCTTCGCTTCATCGTCATTGGAATAACAGACAATCCGCAGCCGTGGTTTCCGCCAGAGGTCATGGAGATTATCAGGCAAGGGAAGGCATTCTCGGGCGGACGGCGGCATCACGAAATAGTGATGCCACTGTTGCCCCCTGATGCCGAGTGGATAGACATCACCGTGCCACTGGAAAAGGTTTTTGAGCAGTATAGAAGCCTACCCCAAACCCCTCCCCAAGGGAGGGGCTTCCGTCCTCATGAGGACTTATCCCTTCCCTTGGGGAAAGAAGAGGGAAGAGGCGAAAACTCCCTTCCCTTGGGGAAGGGTGAGGGGATGGGCCTCATCGTCTTTGCCTCGGGCGACCCGCTCTTCTTCGGCTTTTCCAACACACTTCGTCGCGAGTTCCCCGAAGCCGAAATCAAGGTCTATCCGACATTCAACTCCCTGCAAATGTTGGCACACCGCCTTGTCCAGCCCTACCACGACATGAGAATCGTATCGCTCACAGGGCGCCCCTGGCCCGAATTCGACCGCGCCTTGATAGAACGTACGCCCAAGATTGGCATACTGACGGACAAGGAACACACGCCCGCGGCCATAGCCCAGCGAATGCTTGAGTACGGCTATACCTATTATAATATATATGTAGGCGAGCACCTCGGAAACCCCAACCTTGAGCGTGTCACTGCGCTTTCCCTCGAAGAGGCTGCCCAGCGCACATTCGCCATGCCGAACTGTGTAATTATTAGGAGTAAGGAGCAAGGAGCAAGGGGCAAGGAGCAAGGAGCAAGGGGCAAGGAGCAAGAGGAATGCTTCAGACAGAACGATAAACGAACTGCGAATGTATCCTCTTGCTCCTTGCCCCTTGCCCCTTGCTCCCTCCCTTTGACTCGTCCCTTCGGCCTCACCGACTCATCCTTTGCCCTGCTCGACGGGCGCGAGAAGATGATAACGAAGATGCCCATCCGCCTGCTCACGTTGCAAGCCCTCGACCTGCCTCATCGCCATGTGCTTTGGGACATCGGCTTCTGCACGGGCAGCGTCAGCATCGAGGCAAGGTTGCAATTTCCCCACTTGCACATTGAAGCCTTCGAGGTAAGGCCCGAATGTGAGGCCATCATCCACGAGAACATGCGGCGGCACGGTGCGCCAGGCATTGGGGTGCATATCGGGGACTTCTGTTCCGTTTGTTGCGATGATATCGCAACAGAAAAGACTCCCGATGCCGTCTTCATCGGCGGGCACGGCGGACGACTGAAGGAAATCATGGCCAAGGTGCTCCAGTACCTCACGCCCGACGGCGTCATTGTCATGAACAGCGTTGTGGCTCCGAAGGTCACGCGGGACAGCCATCGCCTTTGGGACGAAGCCTGCAGGGAACTGGGTCTCAGGCAAGACCCGCCCACTAGAATCCAACTCGACGACAACCATCCCATAACAATTTTACGATGTCACAGATAGCGATTATCCCTATAGGAGAGGCCGGCGGCAAGATAGCCTCCGTGCTGGAAAGTAAACTTGGTGCCAAGTGCATCCAGCGCTCGGAAGTAAGCAAAGAATGGAAACGGCAGGATGCCTTCGTCTTCATCGGTGCCCTGGGCATTTGTGTCCGCACGATTGCCCCCTTCATTGAGGACAAGCACACCGACCCCGCCGTCGTGTGCATTGACTCATCAGGTCAACATGTCATATCTGTCCTCAGCGGACATGTCGGCGGTGCAAACGACCTCACGCGCCAAATATCCGACTTGCTCAATGCGACGCCAGTCATCACCACCCAGAGCGACAACCAGGGACTTTGGGCATTGGACACACTCGACCGCCAGTTTGGATGGAGCCGAATGGGACATGACAATTTGAACGCCCACATCTTCGCCTTCGTCAATAGGAAACCGACGGCTTTGCTCTTAGAGGCTCACGACGAGGGGACCGACTACTTGGAGGCCAGCAAGCCCGACCACGTCACCCTCATCCACGACATCGGTGAGGCCACCCCCGAGCGATACAAACTCATCATCGTCGTGTCACCCTATCGCCGGCAAATGCCTGAAGGGATGCTCTCCTTGCAGTTCGTCCCCCGAGTGGCCACCTATGGCCTCGGGCTGGCACACCAAGCCGCCCCTGCCGACCGCATCCTGCAAGAGATTGACGAGGCCATCGAGGCCCAAGGGCTTTATCCCTGCGCTTGCGAATATGCGACCATCGACGTGAAGCGCGACGAGGCTGTCGTCAAACTCTTACAGGAACGGGGCGAACGTGTCCGCTTCTTCACGGCTGAGGAACTTTCCAAGATCCCTGTCCCCCACCCCAGTCCGACAGTCGAGAGCCATGTGGGCACACCCAGCGTCTGCGAGGCGGCTGCCATCCTTGCCTCCGAAGGTGCCCCACTCGTCGTGCCGAAACAGAAAGGAAAGGATTGGACTGTTGCCGTGGCCATACCCGTCCCCCGGCAGGCCCACATCGAAATCGTCGGCGCAGGCCCAGGCGACCCCGACCTTATCTCGGTGCGTGGCCGTCGTTTCCTGGAGCAGGCCGACCTCATACTTTATGCGGGCTCGCTTGTGCCGAAGGCCCTCACGGAGTGCCACAAGCCCGGAGCCGTCGTTCGCAGCAGCGCCGACATGAACCTCGAAGAGCAGTGCCAACTGATGAAGGAGCACTACGAACGGGGGCACCTCATCGTCCGCCTCCACACAGGCGACCCCTGCATCTTCGGTGCCATACAGGAACAGATGGCCTTCTTTGACCGCGAGGGCATGTCGTACCACATCACGCCTGGCATCTCCTCCTTTCTGGCCGCTGCCGCTGAACTGCGCTCGCAGTTCACCATCCCCGAACGCACGCAGACCATCATCCTCACCCGAGGCGAGGGACGCACACCGATGCCCGACAAGGAGAAGCTGCACCTGCTGGCTCGCTCCCAATCGACCATGTGCATCTTCCTCTCGGCCAGCATCGTCGATGACGTGCAACAGCAACTCCTTCAGCACTATCCCGCCGACACGCCCATGGCCGCCTGCTACCACCTGACATGGCCCGACCAGAAGATATACCGCGGAAAACTGAAGGACCTTGCCAAGATTGTCCACGACAACCACCTCACGCTCACCACCATGCTCGTCGTGGGCGAGGCCATCGACAACCGACGCGGTCTTTCGGAATTGTACAACAAACACTTCACACACCTCTTCCGCAAGGGAACAGGGCAAGGAGAAGATTCCGAAGGCTGATAGGTAGCCTATGAGGCGATTCTTACAAACAGAGGGGGGAGGGCCGTCAGCCTTCCCCCCTCTGTTTGGCACCCAAATAGCCAGCTTATGCTGCTAAGTTGTATCGATATTCGGATTCCCGGCAAACTGGGAATGGAACGTTACCTGAGATTGTCTATCAGATACTTCTTTCCATTCTGAATGTAGAGACCACGAATGGGATGATGTACACGGCGGCCACTTAGGTCGTAGATTGAAGTATCCCCTTGAAGGGCATCCTTCTCGCCGTAGTCTTCGGTAGGAACAGCACCAATGCCAACGGTTGGGTCGGCATAGTCAATACTGCGCAAAACCACCGAAGCCGTCTCGCCCACAGTGACGTGGAAAACGAAGGAAGCGAGGGCATACTGCTTGCCGCTGTGATAACGCAGAGCCTGACGAACCGTGTATGTGGCCCCCTGAGGACAGCGGTTAGGATACTGACCGAGGGCGAAGGTGAGCGTAGAGGGGTTGAACTCAGAATAAATGTAGCCATTGCCATAAGAGTCCACAAGACCGGAGGCATTGAACCAGTGGCCGTAGCCGTTGGCCGTACTACCGCTTTGGGCAAGCGAACCGTCGGCATTCAAGGCATAGAACATGATACGGCGGTTGGCAGGTCCCTGCGAAGCCCAAGCCTGAAGTTGGTTGGGGATGGACGAAGTCTTCAACTGGAAGGCGGTGCCAAGCGTTGCATCGGCGCGACCAGAAACACTGACCGTCGTACCGCTATAGTCCGTGGTGGAACGTGGGAAGGTGACGTCATAAGTGAAGGTGACATCGGCAATGTCGCGTCCGTCGAGCGTCGGGGTAGCATAGACCTTAGCCTTGGCAGAGAGGTCGGTGCCAGAAAGGCGGAAACGGTAAGGCCACATGTCGTCGGCCTCAATCTTGTCGTCCCAACGATGCGTGATATAGGTCTTTAGCGCGGGGGATACGACGAGCCAGAGCCGACTGACGCCCTCCGGAAGGGTAAAAGAGTAGGCTTCCTCAACGGTCTTGGTGCCTTGGCAGTAGACACTGTCCTCGGAGAAGTAGCGACGGCTACCATCCTTCATGAGGGCGACATATCCCATACGGAATCCGCGCGATGCACGGGCACCGCCATTAACATAATGACGGGTTGCAAACGTAACGTAGCGCGTGTCACCGTCAAGGTACTCACCCGGATCGGAATCGAGCAGGGCACTACCCACGGGAAGCCCCGTCAGATGAGTGGTGACCTCGGTTCCGGGGCGAGGCACTTCGAGGGGAATCACGTTGAAGCCCGTTCCTTGGGGACAACTAGCCAGTGCAACCTGATAGGCATCGTCCTCAGTGAGTACACAGCGATACTCAAAATCACCGATAAAGGGATTTCGATAGGGAACGCAAGCATCAAAGTCCCAAGTTGCACAGCGACAGGCGTAGTCAAAATAGAGGGCGAAGAGTTCGCGGACGGTGAGATGCTTCAGGGCCATAAGGGCACGGTTAAAGTCCGAAGCGTTGCCAGCGCTTTGTCCTGTCATGGGTTGGTTCCAGACTTGAGCCACCGTAGTGATGTCATTGTAGTACTGATTGATGAAATAGTGGAACCAATAGGACTGGTAGCGATGCCATTCATGACTATATGCATAATTATGGCTTAAGCGGAAGACACCGATGCTCTGATCGAACATCAGTTCGGGATAGGACTGTACGCTCTGCCACTGGGCTGTCTGTTCCCAGATAGCCTGCCCGTTGCCGCAAGCCAAGTGGAAGCCCGTATTGTCGGAGTTGGAATCCTGATGACCGCTGTGCTCGGCGTAGCACATGTAGTGGAAGGAATGTCCGACCTCATGGGCAACAGCCTGACCGACAGGCTTACAGGTAGCGGGATTGAGCCAAAGGGCTGAGACCTGATAGTCGTAGCCTCCGCCGTAACAGGTCCAGGTGGTAGTGTGGTTCATGAGCACCATCACCTTGTAACGCGAAAGATTGGAGTTAACGGGGTCTACGAATCCCAGCTGATTAATTTCCAAATCGAAGAAAGCCTCACACTTTTGCAACAAATCGTCCATGTCGACGTAATAGAAGTTGCTGGGCGAGAGAGCCTTGGGGCCAGCCGTACCATAGTATTTGTCCCAGAAAATGATGACATTCTCCGACTCGATGGAGCGTGACTTCGACCATGTGTACTTGTTATCCGGGTCGCTCTCCTTGTAGAGCAGGGTGTCGGTGCGGTTCTGCCGCCATTCGTAAGGAATGTAGACGGTCTTCTGCGCCAATGAGCTGCCGACGAACGCAGTCAGCAACAGCAAGAAGGTAAAGATTCTTTTCATGTTTCTAATTGTATCTGATTTTCCACTTTATCGCCTTTTCACTTTTTCACCACCATCCGCCACCACCTCGGCTAATGGTGAAGTTCACGCGAACGTTCACTTTCAAGAGCGTGCCGTCGTGGGGATACTGATACTGCATGGTCACCGTGTGCTCGTCGTCCCAGCAGTTCCACTGATAGAGTCCACAGTTCCAGCTCCACAAATCCTGGAACACCTCAATATAGACATGTCCATCGGCATATTGCCCTGGGTTGCCGTTCTCATCAAACCAACCGCCAAAGACGCCATTCGTGCCATTGTAGCCCTCAGTTCCGTCTGTATTGAGTGGCACGATGGTCACGTTTGCCTCGCTGAAGTCGGCTTCTGAAATGCCCATCAGCTGTAGCACGCGCCGCTTGCTGACTTCCACCCGATTGCTCTGGCTATAGCCGTCACTCCATTGCATGGTGACATTGGCATTGACGGTACCGCAAAGTTTCTCGTTGCCCACGGGCTTTCCCTCAGGCATGGGGATATTCTCTATCAGGTGAGTCATGAAGTCAGCCCGGTTGAGCAACCACTGGTGCATTTTCTCCAGTTCTGTCTCAAAATCCTTGTTACGGACGGGCCACGCAGTGCCCTCGCGCTCCATGGCACCCAGGCGCAGGTTCTTGACGTACTTCATGCACTCGTCCCAGTTGCGCACGACGATACTGTCCCTCACAGCGGCCCATTGGGCTTTGTAGGCCTCGACAAACTCAGGACAGCCAAAGAGGTCCGTGAAGAACTGGGGCACATAGTTGTAGTTGCCGTTACGTTTCAGAGGGTTAGTGCCCATGACGGTCTCCCGATAGTCCGTAAAGAACGTATGCCCCGTGTACATGTCCCCCCAATCGAAATCATAGCCTGCATCGAAATCCCACAGCGGCCCCATCACCCACTTGCCGTCGCCGTCCTTGTGCATAAAGATGGAACGCGGAGCCGACAACTCAACATTGTAGACAAACTCCTGAATCTGAAGGTACTTGATGAACGAGGAGATGTCGAGCAGGGAGTCTACCACTGGATAGTTCTGATCCTTGATGGCCTGCTCCAACTCACCAAAAACGTTCTTCACCGAGTCGACCGTGTTTTGCGTGAAATACTCGTCTTCAGGGTATTTTACACAGACGGGCATCCGATAGACCTGCGACTTGAAGTTGTCCTCAGCATAAGGGCTTTCCGAGGGACCGTCGTCGACATCAAGGGAAATCAGGATGCCACGCTCATCGCTCACGTCAACGCGGTTCTTGCCCTGCTGCACCTGCTCGGTCAACTGATAGAGGCCCTTGTATTCTCCGTTCAGGAATAGTTCCACATAGCGAGTGTGGTTGATGAACGGGAGACCCATCCACCGGCCCATCTCAAACACAAAAGTATTCATCAGGTCGGTCACGTCGCGATAATTGGCCAGCAGCACCCAGCTCTTGGCCTTCGCCATGCCCAACATCTTGTGTTTCTGGTCGAGTTTGATGCGATAGGGTTTCTTGTCATACCAACTGAAGGAACTGTTGCCACGACCGCGAATCTGCCCGTTGGCCGAAAAGCTGCCGTATGCCCCTCGGGCATTGAGTAAGATGTGGCACGGTGTGTAATAGTCTTTGGAGGTTATGGCCGACCCGTCGTTGGTGGTGATGTAGAGTTGGAACACCTGATAGGGATCCTTAGTTTCCACCGCAGGTTCTTCTTCGATGGTCAGGCTGTCAATTTTCTCCAGCGCAAAGGGGACAGTCACATCTCCATGCAGATTGAAGAGCAGGCGATTCCGGGTGCGGTCGAGCCGCATTTCCTCAATACTATCCACCACAACAGGGAAGTCCCATTGCGTTGAGACATCTGTCATGTGGACGTGGGTACGCCGTTGCGCCTGAATCTTCATGGGACAGAATGCCAACAGGCAGGCAGACAACGCTATAGGTAGGAATCCTCTTAGCGTGAGACTTATTCTTTTCATGGTCTTCTTACGTTTGAATAAATGGTTCATTCACGTTTTTGTGCAAAATCAAGTGCAAAATAAGTATTTTTTTCGAACATAGAGTGTATGTATCGTCCGAAAGTATGAAAAAATAGTCTAATTCATTGCAACTCCCTATATATTATATTGAATCTTTTTTGTAACTTTGCATCGTATTATGAAATTATGAAACCTTACGCTTGGATTCCGACTCTTTATTTTGCTGAGGCACTCCCCTACATGGCAGTGATGACGCTCAGCGTGATTATGTACACCAACCTTGGACTTTCGAACACCGAATTGGCCCTGTACACCAGTTGGCTCTATCTGCCTTGGGTCATCAAGCCCCTCTGGAGTCCTTTGATTGACAACTACCGCACGAAACGCTGGTGGATTATCACGATGGAAGTACTCGTGGGAGCCTCTCTGGCAGGTGTGGCACTCACTCTTCCCATGAGTCTGTGGCTGCAACTCTCGTTGGCCTTCTTCTGGCTGATGGCCTTCAGCAGTGCCACCCACGACATTGCTGCAGATGGGTTCTACATTATCAGTCTCAACAAAGAGGAACAAGCCTTTTATGTCGGCATTCGCAGCACGTTCTACCGTATTGGGAGCATTTTCTGCACGGGGCTGCTCGTCATTCTGGCCGGATGGCTCGAACAGCATCACCAAGTGCCCGTCGCCTGGAGCATCACGATGATGCTCATGGGGGCCCTTATGGCAGGACTGGCAGGATGGCACTTTCTGAGCCTGCCCGAAGTAGAGCAGAATGTGAAACCACAGACAACCGCTTTCATTGACACACTTCGAGTCTTTTTCACAAAGCCGCATATCATACCGGCTCTGCTTTTCATGCTTTTTTTCCGCTTCCCTGAGGCGCAATTGGCCAAGATGGCACAGCCTTTCATGCTCCGCACGTTGCAGGAAGGCGGGTTAGGCCTAAGCACATCGGCTGTGGGCTTTGCCTATGGCACACTGGGTATCATAGGCCTGCTGGCTGGAGGTATAGTGGGCGGATGGGTGGTCTCGAAGCACGGGCTGCGCCGCTGGCTTTGGCCGATGGTGATGGCCATTTCACTGCCCGATATCGTATATGTCTACTTAGCCTATGCCCAGTCTACAGACCTTATACTCATAAACGCCTGCGTCTTCATCGAGCAACTTGGCTATGGCTTTGGCTTTACGGCCTACATGCTGTTCCTTGTCTATTTTGCACGCGGTGAGAAATCTACTTCTGTCTTTGCCCTCTGCACTGCCTTTCAGGCACTGGGCATGATGCTGCCAGGCATGTTTGCCGGCAAACTTGCCGACCTATGGGGCTTCCAGCAGTTCTTCATATGGGTGTGCCTCTGCACGCTGGCCACTTTTGTTGTTTCTGCATTCATCCGCAAGGATCTGAAATAAGACGGCGTCCGTTTGCAATATTTGGCAATTATTTTGTAACTTTGTCACTACAACTTAACACCTAAACTACCAATAATTATGAAACAACACTACTTGAGAATGGCTCTTCTGAGTCTGATTATGGGAATGACATCTATGGTCATGGCCATCGGTTATCCCAAGTACCCGACACAGACTCCCGTGGAGGGTGGCAAATATGTGTGGTGCAACCTGGCCGTACCCACGGGCTACATGACGCACACCAGTTGGGACGGCGCACTCTACTTCCTCGGCCCCGACGATTCGAACTATGCCGAACATGCCTTCACCGCCCATCAGGACGAAGACGGCCGCTGGTTCTTCGTGACACGGGAAACCGAACAGACCGTGGAGGGCGAGGATGGCAATCCTGTGGTGCTGCCCATAATCTTCTATGCAGGCGTCCCCCAAGGCATCGGCACCAACAACATCAGAGACAACATTGAAGAACCTGCCTACTTCGAACTACTGCCAGGCACCTGCGAAGGCTTCTACCACATCAAAGCCCTCGAAGGAAACGATGCACCCACTCAGGGGCTGATGATGCACCTGAATGCCGGCGGCCAGTACTTCATTTTCAACGAGCCTACGAACTCTTGGTATCCCGACTTCTATGGCGGCGTGAAGTACGAAGACGACGGTGTGACGCCCATCTACATCTACGACGAAGAGAAGGACCTCACCCTGCAGGTGATGGCGGACTCCACAAGCACAAACTGGGCCTTCGTCCACGTTGAAGACGTTCCGACGTTTGTGCTTCTCGGCAATGCCTATAGCTTCATGGGCAACTACGAAAAGAACTATTGTGCCATCGAAGGCTATGCGGCAGGTTTCACGGCTACGCTCAATGCCGCCCTTCCCCTCTACAATGCCATCGCCTCTCAAGAGGACCTGGATGCCTTGAAAGCCATGGTGCAGGCCAAGGTGGACCTGTACTCTCAGATACTGAAGGCTGAGGACCTAGATGCCACGGCACTGGCTTCGGCCATTGCCACTGCCAAGTCGGCCTTCGAGACGCTCACCGCCACGGAGGCCGTTAACGAAGCTCTGGCCGCACTGACCAAGGCCTGCAACGACTACAGCCTCGGACTGGGCGACATCACTTCCATGGGACAGAACATGAGTTTCGAGGACCTTTCAGCCCAGAACGGCAGCGAGACAAGCAGTGTACAGCCTGCTCCCAAGGGATGGACCGTCTACGTCAACGGCGAACAGATGGCCGCCGGCTCGACCAACCTCGTCGGCACGTTCAACTGGCACGGTGTGAACAGCGACTGCACGGGCTACAAGGACGGGAACGTAGGCTTCGGCATCTGGGCCGCCACGATTCCTGAATACGAAATCAGCCAGACCATTACGGGACTGGACAACGGCACCTACACCATCACGGCCGGACTCATGCTCGACTATCGCCGCACCACGCAGCGCATCTTCGGCAACCTCAACAGTACGCTCTACGGCTACGAGGATGGCTATGCCGAGGGCATCCTGCCTGCCGAATACAAGACATACGCCGAGCAGACGGAGTGCAGCGATGAGCGCACGATGGCTCCTGTCAGTGTCCGCGCCTACGTCTATGACGGTACGCTGACCTTCGGTGTGAAGACCAACGGCGACCGCCTTGCAGCCCTCCGCGAGAACGGGGCCGGCGGCGACGGATGGTTCAAGGTGGATAACTTCACTATCACCAAGGACGGGTTCATCGCACAAGACCAGACGAATCTCTACGACTACCTCCGTGCCACGCTGGAGGATTTGGCCAACCAACCCATGGATGCCAACTACAAGGAGCAGTTCAGTGTATCTTACGACGGCGACCCCGATGCCGGCATCGCTGCCTACGCCGCCCTGATTCCCGAGGCACAGGCACAGGCCGAGGCCTACAAGCCACTGGCCGCCGCCCTCGAAAAGGCTTACGAGAACGCCTCCTCCTGTGAGGAAGCCGGCTACACGGGCACTGACGACTTCCTGGAATTCATCGACGAAGTCAAGGGCAAGTATGAGGAAGGAGCCTACACGGCTGAAGATATCGCTGCTGCAATCGTCTCACTCGAAGACGCATATCAGACCTGCCTGCGCAGCGGGGTCGACGAAGGTGCCGACGTGAGCGACCTCATCGTCAACCGTTCGTTTGAGAACCAGAGTAGCCAGAACGGGAAGAACTCTGACGGAGTTGCCAATCCCCCCTACGGATGGGAGCTTCGCATCAACGGCGTGCTCTGCGAGTCATCTGCCGACATTCAGGCTCAGGGCATCAATGGCTGGTGCGCCATCAACAGCGGCGACAACATCAACATCGAGGAGGACGGCGTCATCTACAACCACCAGTACACCGACGGCACTCACCTTTGGGGCATCTGGAACAGCAGCATTCCTCAGATAGAACTCAGCCAAACCATCACGGGCCTGAAGCCCGGCACCTATCAACTGACAGCCGATGTCATGGCCCGCAACACTGACTGGAGCGGCGACAACCTGACCACTCAGCGTATCTTTGCCAACTCCGCCATTTGCCTCTACGGCATGGAGGACTACGACTACTGGCCCGAGAACCTGCAAGGCACCACCTCCGACGACATCTATCAGACCTGGAACCTCACTGTCAACGAAGGCCAGTTCCTCGACGAAGACGAAGCTTACACCTTCATCAACTACGGTGGTTATGATGCAAGCTACAACGACCTTTTGCTGCGCACACTCGTACTCCACTTCGGCGTAGGCGAGGACGGCATAGCCCGCATCGGTTTCCGCACCGACAACCTCGACGGCACGACAGGAGAAGCCCAGAGCGAAACGGCTGCAGGTTGGTTCAAGGTGGACAACTTCACCCTCTTCTACGAGAGCAGTAAGATTCCGACCGGAATCAACGACCTGACTGCCATCCAGACACCCGTGGCCGACAATGCCACCTATGACCTCAGCGGTCGCCGCGTCACGAAGGCTACGAAGGGGGTCTACATCCGAAATGGCAAGAAGCTTATCAAGTAATTAAATACCATAAGACTCAAGCGAAAGGCAACTACGGTTGTCTTTCGTCATTTATGAACGAATCGCTTCAAATCAAGTAAAAGATGGAGCAGAAACAACTATCCGAAAACAAGGGGGGAGCCAACGCCCTTGCCGCTTCGCTTGTCGAAGAAACTGGCGCGGCCGCTTGGCTCGTCCAAGAACTTCGGGATACGAAGTTTGTCGACCTCATGCGGCGGCGCATCTTCAACGTGCTGTTGATTGCCAATCCCTACGATGCCTTCATGCTGGAGGACGACGGGCGCGTGGACGAGAAAATATTTGACGAATATGCCAAACTGGGGCTGCGCTACCCCCCGCGCTTTGTGCAGGTAGCCTCGCGGATTGAGGCTGAGCGCGAGCTTCTCCGCACCAGTTTCGAACTCGTCATCTGTATGCCAGGCACCGAAAACGGCCGGCGAGCCACGTCCAACGACGACGTATTCGACATCGCCCGCGACATCAAGGAGAAACACTCGCAGGTCCCCATCGTCATACTGACCCCCTTCTCCCATGGTATCACCAAGCGCATGGAACATGAAGACCTCTCCATCTTCGAGTACGTTTTCTGCTGGCTGGGGAACACAGACCTCCTGCTCTCCATCATCAAGTTGATGGAGGACAAGATGAACCTCCAGCACGACACGGAGGCTGGCGTACAGATGATTCTGCTCGTCGAGGACAACATCCGCTTCTACTCTTCCATCCTGCCCAACCTCTATAAGTTCGTCCTCCAGCAGAGCCTCAGCTTTGCCACCGAGGCACTGAACTCTCAGTTGGAAACCCTGCGGATGCGCGGACGTCCCAAGATTGTCCTGGCCCGTACCTACGAAGAGGCATGGAGCCTCTATTCCCAGTACAAGAACAACGCACTGGGCATCATCAGCGACTGCCGCTTCCCACGCAATGGGGTGAAAGACGAGCGTGCCGGACTCGACCTCCTGGCCGCCGTGCGCCACGAAGACCGCTTCCTGCCCTTCATTATGGAATCCTCCGAGACCGAAATGGCCCGCGAGGCTCACCGCTACGGGGCTTCGTTCCTCGACAAGAACTCCAAGAAACTCAACGTAGACCTCCGTCATCTCGTAGCCAACTATTTCGGTTTCGGCGACTTCATCTTCCGCGACCCCGTGACGATGAAGGAAATCATCCGCGTGCGTAACCTAAAGGACCTTCAGGACAACATCTTCACGCTCCCCGCCGAATCACTTCGCTACCACATCTCGCACAACAACGTTTCCCGTTGGCTCGGTTCCCGTGCGCTTTTCCCCATTTCCGAGTTCCTGAAGCGCATCAATTGGGACGAGACGCCAGACCTCGACCTCCACCGCCAGATTATCTTCGATGCCATTGTCAAATACCGCAAGATGAAGAATCAGGGCGTCGTGGCCGTATTCCATCGCGACCGTTTCGACCGCTACAGCAACTTTGCGCGCATCGGCGACGGCTCCCTCGGCGGCAAGGGACGCGGCATTGCCTTCATCGACCACATCATCAAGCGCCACCCCGACCTCAACCAACAACCCGGTGCCCACACGATGATTCCGAAGACGGTGGTGCTCTGCACCGACATCTTCGACGAGTTTATGGACCACAACGAGCTCTACCCAGTGGCACTCAGCGACGTGAGCGACGAAGAGGTGCTCAACCACTTCCTTGCGGCGCGCCTGCCCGACTCGCTGAAGGAGGATCTCATGGCCTTTCTCGATGTCGTCCGTCAGCCCATCGCCGTCCGTTCGTCCTCGCTGCTCGAAGACAGTCACTACCAACCCTTTGCCGGCATCTACTCCACCTACATGCTACCCTACACCGAAAACCGACAGGCCCGCCTCCAAATGCTCGTAGCAGCCATCAAGGGGGTCTATGCATCGGTTTTCTACCGAGCTTCGAAGGACTACATGGTAGCCACACAGAACGTCATCGACCAAGAGAAAATGGCCGTCATCTTGCAGGAAGTCGTAGGCACCCAATACGGCAACCGCTTCTATCCGCACCTCTCCGGCGTGGCCCGTTCGGTCAACTACTACCCCATCGGCGACGAACAGGCCGAGGAAGGCGTGGCCAACCTGGCCATCGGACTTGGCAAGTACATCGTCGACGGCGGCCTTTCGCTTCGTGTCTCCCCAGCGCATCCCGACAAGGTGCTTCAGACCAGTGAAATGGAACTTGCGCTGCGTGAGACCCAGACCCGCTTCTATGCATTGGACCTGAAGAATATATTCACGGGAGAAGAGAAGAAAGAGGAGAAAGGAGAGAGAAACGCCCCCGACTCCCCAAACGGGCCCCCAAAGACGGTGGTCTCCTCCCACCTCCAAACCGACGACAGTTTCAACCTTCTCCGCCTCTCCGTGCGCGAAGCTGACAAGGACGGATCGTTACAATTTCTCGCCTCGACATACGACCCGCAGGACCAGATTATACGCGACGGCATCTACGAAGGCGGACGCAAGGTCATTACCCTCTGCGGAGTGCTCCAGCACGGAGTCTTCCCCCTGCCTCAGTTGCTCAGCCTCTCGCTCCGCTACGGTCAGCAGGAGATGCGCCGTCCTGTGGAAATAGAGTTGGCTGTCAACCTCACCGAGCGCACCTTCTACCTCTTGCAGATTCGCCCCATGGTCGACGCAAAGATGCAGCTCGACGAGGACATCACCCTCGTGCCCGACAGCGAGACGGTCATCCGCTCGCATAACGCCATCGGCCACGGCATCCTCTCCGACGTCTCCGACATCGTCTACGTCAAGACCCTCGACCCCGAGACGGGACTCCCCTCCTACTCCGCTGCCAACAACCCCACCATTGCCGACGAGATTGAGCACATCAACCGCAAATTCCTCTCCGACACCCCCGACAGCAGTTCTGTGGGTCACGGCTACGTGCTCGTCGGGCCAGGCCGATGGGGGTCGAGCGACCCTTGGTTGGGTGTCCCCGTCAAGTGGTCTGCCATCTCGGCCGCCCGCGTCATCGTAGAGACCAGCCTACGCGACTATCGCATCGAACCCAGCCAGGGCACCCACTTCTTCCAGAACCTGACGTCCTTCGGCGTGGCCTACTTCACGGTCGACACCACCTCTCCCTCGGCTTCCAGAAACATCCCCGGAGGCATCTACCGAGAGGAGTGGCTCAACCAGTTGCCTGCCGTCGAAGAGACAGCCCACGTGCGCCACGTGCGCCTCCCCCGGCCCCTTGTCATCAAGGTGGACGGCATGAAGAAGGAGGGCATCGTCTGCCTCCCGTCGAAGTAGCCCTATTGTAAGGATTCTTTACTTTTAGCCCCACGGGCCTCATACGGAAGATTAGTAAGGTTAGGGGCATAAGCATAGTAAGGTTATCCCCATAAGCATAGTAATCTTACGCCCGGAACCTTACTATGGTTCTATACGAAGGAAGGGGAGTGTAAGGATTTTTCCTTCCTTACACTCCCCTCCCCTGTTCAGTGCCGCACTCAGAGTGAGGCCTTGCCGAGAATCTTGTTCACCAGGGCCGTCACGTCGGCAATGGTGATTTGTCCGTCGCCGTTCACGTCGGCTGCATACTCAATGTAGCTGCCGCCCTTCCCGAGGATGATGTTCACCAAGGCCGTCACGTCGGCAATGGTGACTTGGTCGTCGTCATTTACGTCACCCACGGTCACACCCATCGGATAGACATGCAGGAAGCCGATGCCCGTATAGGCGGCCTCGCCCTGCAATCCCTTCACCACCCACAAGGTGGCCTCGTCGATGTCGTCCGGGCAGAAAGCCTTGTCACTGACGGTCACATGATCCATGCTCTCGGCATAGATGGTCACGTTGTACAGGGGCGAACCCTTCGTGCCCAGGTTACCGTCGTCCAGGCCGTCCTCCCAGCCCGTGAAGGCATAGTCATAGATGGAAAGATAGTCGTTGGTGTAGAACGTCACGTTCGAGAGATTGGAACCGTACAGGGCACCTTTGCCCACGACGGTGATGCTCGACGGCACGTCAAGCCAATAGAGGGGATAGGCCTGGAGAGCCCACTCGCCGATGTACGAGGGATAGTAGGTCACTCCGTCCACGGTGAACTCGCCCAGCAGCACCTGTCCCTCGGCCTCCGTGGGGAGGTCGGCGGCGGTGTAGCCCGAAACGTAGGCCACCTTCGTGCCCGTGTTGTAGGTGTAGGTGATGCCTTCGTGGGTGTAGGTGAGCGTCTTGTCCTGATTCTCCGAAAGGGCAGTCAGCGTAAGGTGGAAGTTATCCACGTAGCCGCTGACGTTCGTGTTCAATGTACCGTCCACGCCCAGACCAATCTGCAGGGTGCCATCGGTCACCTCGATGCCGGTCAGCGTCAGGGTGTTCACGCTGTTCCAACTCGTGCTGCCCTCGCCTGCGGCTGTTTCCTGGTCGCCGCCGAAGAGATAGAGGTTGCCCTTCTCGTCGCAGAGTTCCACGGTGAGCGTATAGGTTCCGTTGGGCAGATCCTTCACGGTCTGGCAGAAGATGTGGCCGGAGGCCGTCACGGGATTCTCCGTCCAGAGCGTACACAGGTTGGTCGGGTTTGCCGCCCATTCGTTGGTGGTCACGGTATAGGGCGAAGTGCCTTCCTCCGCATAGTCCCAAAGCCAGACCTCGTCGCCCGTGGTCCAGGATCCGTTGTCCCACTCGAAGTGTACCGACTCCTCGAAGCCGTAGTCGCCGATGTGCGAGGTGTAGTCGTTCTCGTCGGCTTCCTCCACGACGGTGGTCGTGAAGTAGGTCAGCGTCTCATTGTCGAAGTAGGCGACCGCCGTCCCCTTGTTCTTGCAACGCGGCAAGGTCACTTGCAGACCTGCTGGATAGCCGGCAGAAACCGCCTTGGAAGTTACACTCTTATATGCCTCCGTCGTGCCTTTGGTGATGAGCACGGTGTCCACCGACGTGGCAGAACCGACGACTTTCACGTGATACCAGGCGTTGGGCACCAAGGTGACGCTGCTGCTCAGCTCGGTTGCCCCCACCTTTACGCTGTAAGTGTTGCCCGAGGCGCTCTTGGGCGACGTAGAGAGGAGGGTGAACAGGGCGTTCGCGTCAGCCACGGCACCGTTGGCGGGTGTTGCGTTGTTGCTTCCGTAGATCTGGAAGTATTCATAGCTGGTGGTTCCCGTATTCGTGGTTTCCGTGTAGGGCAGATAGATGTCGCTCTCCACGGCCCACGTCTGGTTGTTGGCCAGCGCCGTGGCAGCGGAGAAGGGCAGATAAGCCGAACGGAGTGCCGTTGTGGAGGTGGTGGTCACACCGGTGCTGCGGGCACTGAGACTGCTCGACACGGGCGACGTGGCGCGTGCCACACTCATGCTCGACGATGAAAGAGCCACCCAGTCGGAAGCCGTACTGGCATCGTTCTCCTGATAGACGACCTCCCCCGTGGTCACGGTCTGTCCCGTCTCCCCTCCTTCACCGCTTCCGCTGCCCGAAGACAGGGTCTGCGTCACGGTGAAGTTGTCAAGATAGAGATTTATCTCACTGCTGGTGCTGACAGCCGAGGGCAGCTTCAGGCCGATGGTCAGCGTCCCCGCGGCCGTAAGCTCCGTCTCCACCGTCGTATTGTAGGCCGTGCCCCATTCCGAAGTCGCAGTGACCTTGGTCTGGTTGTCGTTGGCAAAGAGATACAACCCGTCGTAGTCGCAATGCACGGCGGCCGTCACTGTGTACTTGCCTGCTGGCAGATTGTCCAGCGACTGGGAGAGCACGTTGCCGGCAACCAGTGCGTTGCTGGCAGCATTCCATGCACTGAGCAGCACGCCGTCGCAAAGACTCGAATGCCACTGGTCGGCTGCCTTGGGCCAGGGATTGTCACTCCATCCGATTTCCCAGTTAATGGTCCATCCTGGACAATCGTCGTACCATCCGCCATCGTTCCAGGTGCAATCCTCGAAGTCAAGGTTCGTGAACTGGTCAGAGATGTCCGTGACAGTGTATTCTTCTTCATTGCCACCACCCGACTCGCCGAGAGCCGTGTGGTTGAAGTTCTGCAGGGTCATCAGAGCCGCAGAGCCGTTCAGTTTGTGGCTGCCCGACTTCCACGAGCACTCCCAGAAACCACGGTTGTCCCACGAGTCCATCACCTGGCTCACGCCGCTGGAGTTGGCGCCGTTGCCACACTCCTCAGCCTGCCAGTAGTAGAGCCCCGTCACGTTGGTGTAGCTGTTGAGTGTCGTGGTCAGGTCACTGAGGAAACTGGCCTGCCCGGCAGACGTATAGGGCCACGTGCTGCTTGTGTCGTAAGTCTGATTCGAGGGGGTCGTGTTGTGGTAGCCCGTCTCCACAATCTGGATTTCCTTGTTTGGGAAACTGCTTTGCAGGGACGAGAGAGTGGCCGTCAGTTTGTTCATGGCTCCGTGCCACACAGGATAGTACGAAAGGCCTATCACGTCGTAGTCTGTGAAGCCGGCCTGCTCCACCCACGTGTAGAAGTTGGCCGTCTGTGTGTTGTAGTACGTACGCTCAGAGTGAAGCACAATCTTCATTTTTGAACCGTTCGTGGCCGCACGCACGCCCTCCGCGGCCGCCTTCAGCAGCGTGGCAAAGCGGGTGATTTGCGTTGAATAGTTGTTATAAGTCCCACTGGTGTAGAAGGCATTGGAGGTATTTGCACCGCTGGCCGAATCCCAAAGCATACCGTAGCTCACTTCGTTGCCCACCTGCACATAGTCGGGCTGTGCGCCATAGGCCGTGAGGGTGTTCAGCACCTCGGTCGTATAGGACTTCACCTTGGCAGCCAAAGTGGCCGTGGCGGTACTCCTCGAATAGTTCCAACTCTTGGGAATCCATTGCTTCGACACGTCAGTCCACGTGTCGCTATAGAAGATGTCAAGCAGGAAATACATCCCTGCGTCCTTCACGCGCTTGCCCAGTTGCTTCACGTAGTCCAAGTCCTGGCAGGTGGCCACGTAGTCGTCCTGAGAGGGATCCACCAACAGGCGCACACGCACCGAGGTCCATCCGGCCACGTCTCTCAGGTACGTTATCATGCCGTCGCTGTAGGCCGTGTTGATGGTCTTTCCACTGGCATCCAGCCACTTGTCGCCTGCGGCCTCATAGGCCGGCACCAGACTGAGGTCTCCGCCCACGACGCGAATCACATTGGAACCCACGGCGGCCCGTGCTCCCATACCGTTCAAAAAGAGAAGCATGAGAATCATGCAGTTAGTTAGTTTCTTCATTATCGTCCTTATTATATTTTTGTAATGGAATACCACATAAGAAGGGGCTTTATCCGTGCAAATATAACAAAAAAAACATCCGCCTCAAACATGCCCGACCAGTTTTTTTTGTAATCCGTCGTATTGTCAAGTCTAAAAGCCATTTTGCCAAGTCAAAAAGGCCAGGGAGCCTCGGAAGATTTTGTTCTTTCCTTTGGCTCCCTAACTTGTCAGTCTTGCTTTATCGCGGGTCGCAACCTATATCACCAGGCGTTTTCCCAGAGATTGGTGGGACTGGGTGAAGTGCCGCCTGCCTCCTCCCCCATCTCCTCTTTCGTCAAGACTTCCATTTCGCCGTCGTCCTCGTATTTCGAGCCGATGGGCAGGTCAACCGCCACGGCATCCTCGCCGCCGATGCGGACGGCGAGGAGCGTGGGGGATACATATTTCTTTTTGTTCATCGTGTCACCCTCCATAATTATTTTACCGTAACCTTGCAGGTCGTGCCGTCGGTGAAGCGGATGACGTTCACGCCCTTCTGCATACGCGGCAGGCGCATACCCTTCACGTCGTAGATGCCCTCGACTTCCTTCTCACCCGAAATCAGGTCTGCGAGTCCCGTTTCGTCATCCTCTGCACCGAAGAAGTAAGCTTCCTTCACACCGGCACTTGAGCCAATCGAGAAGTAGGCGCGGTTCTTGGGCAACTTGACTGTATTGTCTGTAGTCACACGATAGAAGCCCACACGGTCTTCCTCTTTACCACCAGCCACGGTGTACTTCTTGTGCGAAAGCACATACTTGCCAGCAGGGATGTAAACGGTCTTGTCCGTGAGGCTGGTGCCCGTCAGGTGGTTGGCGGTAATCGTCTCATCCGTGAAGGCGGCTCCGTAACCCGCCAGGTCTGAAGCGTCGAACCCATTTTCCGCATAAACGATGTAGGGCACATTGGCCTTGAACTTATCGGTCGTTTCGAGTACGATGTTGCTTCCGTCAATGTCACTCACCGTGCAGGCCTGCACACCAGCGGGGCAGTCGGCCTCGAACGGAAGCATCAACGTCGAGAACTTGTACGTGCTGTTCACTGCGAGTGTCACTCTATTAGCAGCAGCCACGGTAGGTGCAACCGAAAGCGATTGGTCATAGTAGGCTCCATTGTCACCGTCGCAGGTAAAGAAGCCTGCATCTGCTGCCCCGTTGCCGCCGATTCGGCGGTCGCCGGACAATGGGTTGCGCAGCCACCATGTGCCGTCGGCGGTGGTGTTGGCATCGATCTTCACGGCCAGGGCCTTGGAGGCATCCGTGGTGGGACGCAACTGGTTGTGGTTGTTGCCCAGGCCCGTAGTCGTACCCGTACCCACGTAGACGCGAGTGCCGTCGGAACGCACGTAACTCATTGTGTACTCGTTGTACGAGACCTTTGTCAGCGACTTAATCTGGATGGTGTGCCAGCCTGTCATCCCTGCCTTGGCCAGTCCCAGACCGAGGGTGAGCTTGCCGTCCGTTCCCACGGTGATGTTTTCGAGGGTCACCTCCTCGGGTTCGCCCGTCACGGCACCGGGCTGAATGCCGCGAGCCGTGAAGAAGGTTTTCTTCGTCACTCCATTGGCTGTGGCAAAGACGTAGGCGGTGGTGTTGTCTGTACCGTCGAGCGTGGCTCCGTCCTCACCACGAGCATTGTGGGAGGTGGCATAGAGCACGGCACGATAGGTGCCGACAGGCAATCCCGTCACGTTCTGATAGAGTTTCGTGCCGGCAGAAGATGAACTGTAAAGTTCTCGCATCGATTGGCCGTTAATATCCACTGGTCCGCCAGCGATTGCGCCAGTTCCTGTCAGCCACCCGTCCGTAGCCACGCTGCTGGTTTGGTCCACGTCGGCCACCTTTTGGAAGGTGACGGTCTGTGGATAGAGACTTCCTTCGGTCTCGTTCCAGCCCATCGTGGTGGTGTTGCCTGTGAGGTCAGCTCCAGCCGCCGACTTGAAGGTGAGCACCTTGTTCCGATGGTCATAACCTGCGGAGATGTTCTTCACGTTGTAGTAGGTAGTCTCACTGGGTGCATTCACCAAGAGATCATGGTTCTCCACAGCTTGGGCGAAGTCTCTATTGGCCGGGAGTATCAGAGCCAGGGCATTGCAATAGTCGTCCACCGTGCTGCCTGCCGATGTCTGGGAGTTGGCAGTGGCCAGAGCCTGACAGTGAGGTTCGGTGGACGTGTTTATCTGGAACTCGGCTGTACCCTTGTTCACAAGACTGGCAATCTGGCTCTCTGCATCCGTTTTCTCCTCCGTCACATCGCTGGCCGTGAAGGGGCGGTAAGTCAGACGGAGATTATCAAAGACACTCCACGTCAGTTTGGCTCCCTGCTTGACACCGATAGTGAAGTTGTTGCCCGTAATCTTGCCCACCACGCTCTGGCGGTAGTTGGCTTCATCGGTAGCAAAGTGAGAGCCGATAGTGCCATCGCCAAAGCCGAGATTGTCAGAAGTATTGTAAGCCGTGAAGGCAGCCTTCTTCTCCGTGTTATTGTCGGTAATGTAGAGATACGAAGGTTGTGATCCGGTGCCTTCCTGCCTGTCAAAGCATTGTGCAGTCAGGGTGTAGACACCTACGGGAAGTTCAATGGCAGGATTGCCAGAGACAATGGTCTGGGAAATGTCGAAAGTATGATGCCAAACCTCCACCACATAGTTATTGGCAAGGCCACCACGGCGAAGCTGTGTGCTTCCGCCAATCTCGTATCGGTTAGCGTTGTCATTATTGAAATAGGTGGAGAATTCAGTGTTGGCTCCACCGCCGGATGCGTAGTTGGTATCGTCAGTGACAATGTTCCAGTTGCCCAACACACGGCGGTCGCCACGGGTGAAGTTGCCACCCTTGATAAGGAAGGAGGCATCCACGGCTGCATCGCCGCTGGCCATGTTACGCAATTCCTGCACACGCTGGGCATAACTTACCAGTTCCCACTTGCTGGCATTGGCCGTGCCGCTGGTGCTGAGCACAAGTTGGTTGCCCTTGCCACTCGTAGCGAGATAGTTCTTTACGCTCCCCGTATTGCGGAAGGTGTATGAGCCGTCGCTCTGGCGGGTCATGGTCCAGACGGTGTTCGTGTTGGTGCCGTCCAGATGCACCTTGCTGCGGTCGGCGTTATAATAAAGATAGTGGTCGCCGGCGTTGTTCACGGCATCGGCCGTGTTGCCATACACCTGCGTGTCGATGACCACACCCGTTCCACTCGTTGAGATGGAGAGGTTAAGCCCCACGGGGTCGTCCATGGCATTGGTGCCCCAGTAGTCATCGGCACATGCACCCAGATACTGGCCTGTGGCCTTGTTCCGCAGATAGTATTCCGAACCGGCAATGTACTGCGTCAGCGTCACGTCGCCGAGGAACATCCAATAGCCATACCAGAAATTGTCATTTCCAATCTCCAGGCTGAGGTTTCCGTCACTGCCCACGTAGGTGTAGAGGGTGTTGAGGTACTGGCCGTTGTTGAACGCAGTCCCGGCATCCCCAATTCCGTTCGGATTGTTCGTAGAAAGGTCCGTGGCATCGTCGTACCAAGGCATCATCTGCACGTGCTGCCCGTTGGCGCGGATGTAGCCTGTCGACATGTGCTCCAGTCCGTTGGCGTGGTTCGTCTTCACGGCATCGGGGTATCCCTCACGGAAGAAGCCCTGCACGGTCAGTTTGTACAGGCCTTCCTGCAGACCGGTAATGGTCTTTGAGAACTTAACACCCGTTTCATAAACTTCCGTACCATCCGAGCTTGTAGTTGCCGGTTCTGGAGACGTCTGGCCACGATTTCCCTGAATGGTCCAGTTGGCAGCCAGCACGGTGTTGCTCGACTGCTTGAAGGAGATGTTGGCCGGGGTCACGTCCATGGCCATCTTGCCAGCCAACAGGGATTCCAGTTCGGCTGTGGAACCCACCGTCACACCTGCCATGGCAGCCGTAGCTACGTTCTGCCGTTCCAGTCGCTGGGCTATCAGCGTGTTTCGCTCCTGTGAGGTCAGCAACTTCCAGGCGATGTTGTCGGGATCCTTGAACCATGTCTGTCCCACCTGGTCGTTGGAGTTTCCGGCCACACGCCACATGTTATTAGGTTCATTCTCATTCGTAAACACATACATGTATTGCCACCAGCCTGAGTTATCGGACCAGTGTTTGTTGCGAAGATAGTAACTGCCACCATCCACAGGAATGAACTCCCAGCGTGCCTCGGCATCATCAGTACCATTGTCTGACCAGGTCCACCATGCACCCTGGTAGTTCAAGTTCGCATCCGGGATGTCCACGGCATGGAGTTTGAAGTAGGTAGTGGCACCATCGGCACCATTTGTCTGAATGGGCGTACCATAGTCGTCAATCACGGCTCCCGTACCCCAGTCGAATCCCTTGCTGAGGAACTTGTCGTAGGCGGGATTGTAGAGATAGTAGACGCCGCCGTCCTTCACCTTGTTGCCGGTGTAGGCAGTAAGCGTCACGTCGCCCAGCATGAGCCAAGAGTCAGTGGTGTTGCTGGGATGAACGACTTCGAGGGTGAGCTTTCCGTCAGTGCCCACCATGGCAAAGACTTCGTTCTTGTACGAACCGGCATCAAACATTGTCTTGGCCGTTGCAGGAAGATTGGGTTCAGTGGTGCTGGTAGCCTCGCTTGCCCACGTCTTCAGCTGCACGGCACGCCCGTTGGCAGAGAGGTAGCTGGGCGTGATGCCCGTCATGCCGCTGGTGTGTTCCTTGGCATACATTTCGGCGTTGGTGCCGTCGCGGTGGAAGCCCTTGAGCGTCACCTTGTAAAGCCCCGGTTCCAACCCCGTCACGGTCTTCGTGAACTTTCCGGCTCCCTGGAACACCTCGGTGCCGGAATCCATGTAAGCGGGATTTCCCACGGGAGTCCATTCGCTGTTGATAGCCGCTGGCATTCCGCTCCACGTCCACCCGCCGGCATTGTTCACGAAGGAAAGGGCGGGTTCGGTGAGTTCGGTTGAGAACTTGCCGTCCTCGGCAGCCGTTGCCAGTTCGGCCGGCGTGGTGGCAGTCAGCCCCACCTCTGCGGCCACGGCTGCGGCTTGGGCATTCTGGCGTGCCGTGATGATGGCATCGCGCTCTGCCTGGGTCTTCAGTTGCCAGTAGGTCTGCTGCACGTCGTCCACATTGTCGCCCTCAGAGCCGTTGGCGGCCACGCCATAGCGGGCATTGTCGGCGCGATTGTAGACGTAGGTGGTGTACAGAGTGCCATTGTCGGCTCCCGCCCAGTGGAGATTCTGAATCTGATAGTTGCCGCTGCCCGCGCCACGGAAGGCGTAGTAGCCAGCCTGGTTGTCCTCGTTGCCGTCCCAGTGGTCGCTCCACATCCACCAGCCGCCGCCGTAGTAGATGTCCGTGCGGGCGGCATCGTTGCCGTCCTGCGCCTGCAAGCGATAGGCCCCGTCAGACAACGTCACACTGATGGGCAATCCGTAATCGTCGGCCTTGGCCAGTGTACCATAGTCGCCGCCACGGCTCAGGAATTTATCGGTCAACGGATTGTAGAGATAGTAGGTAGCAGCGGTGGGTTGCGCATCCTGTTTTGTCAGAATCACGTCGTCCACCATACATTCGGCAACGATAGCATAACGCTTCTGGTTATTTCCAGAAGCAGGATAATAATAATTAGCATCTTGTGGAGTCGCAGGAACATCATACTCCACACCCACATAAACAGTTGTAGCGGCATTGATAGTGAAAGTGATAGAAAGAGGTCGCCACTCGACATCAGCCCAAGTTTTGTTGAACGTAACGTTAGTAATGGTACTATTAGAAATCGTAGAACTACGACTGATACGTTCGTAGTTAGTTTCTGTAACTGGCGTGGCCAATTGATAAGTTGCATTCGAACTACCGACACTCGTCTTACGGGCAAAAATCCTTGTAGTGGGGGCAGTTGCTCCTGTGCTCACGGCACGATACCACACGGTGGCCGTATAAGTGCCAGCAGGTAAAGAGTTAAGCGTTTGATATATTGTACCCACCGTATGAACAGCAGCTCCAGTCGCACTTGTTGCACTCGTTGAATATGTACGGCGTCCCACGATAGCCACGTTCGAACCGTGGTGGGCACTCACATTGGCCAGCATAGAATAGTTAGTATTCTTGGCCTCAGCGGTTGGAGCCAACGAAACATTATTATAGGTAGTACCTGTTGAACGATAAAATCGCCATCCTCCTCCATTGGGGATAGTAGTGTTATTGACGGCAGTCCAGGTGTTTGTACCTGTCTCAAAAGAGGAATTTACCCAGTTAGCAACAGGCTGCTCCAAATTGGCAGTACGTTCAAATGCAACTGCAAAATTGTCTACATAGAAATCAACATCATAATTTACGGTTACGCTCTCGTTGAGTCGCAAGCCAAAAGTAAGGCTGCGACCCTGCGCGACATCAACCGTGACACTGACATGTTCCGTAACTCCCCAATCACTATTGCTTGTCACCATTTGCTCTCCGTCAGTCTTACCTTGGGCAAACAGATAGAGTTTCTGGTAGAGATTGGTATGCACGTCGGCTGTGATGGTGTACTGTCCCTCTGGCAAATCCGTCAGGGTGCGAGAGAGCAGGTTGCCTTTCGTCATGGCATGATTGGCAGCATTCCAGCCTTTAAGAACCACCCCCTCCACTGAAGCTGACATGTAAGCGTCCTTATTTACCGGCCACAGAGCTGTAGAAAGTCCGCGATTGGGTATGGTCCAACCTGTGGGATATTGGTAATAATCCCCCGACTTCTCTGTCTGCTCGAAGTCCAAGTTCCAGATGACGTTGGTCACCTTTTCGTTGATTTCCTTTGCGTATGTGCTCTGCCCCATAAGAAACAGGACACCAAGCACGAGTAAGAAAAAGGGTTGTTTCTTCATTGTCATAGATTTTTAGTCAGTTCTTGCGTTGTCTATTTTATTATTGTATTATTCTTTTCTGCCCGCCAAGGGCCGGAGCTGTTTCATTTTCTCCAGCCCATGGCCCGATATGTTGCTTTGTATGTGCTTTTTACCTTATTCAGAATGCACTTTTTACTTCAATCACCCACATTAGAGGCTTCCCACCTCTATCCTCCTGTCTTTGTGACCCTTACCCCTTATATAGTCCATAAATAAAGGGATGAATCACTTATATGTCGCGCTGCAAACATATTAAATTACTCACAAACGACAAAAAATTTCGGAGAAAATTTGCATAATTCACATAATTTGCCGATAAGGAAAGACGGCGAATATAACGAATTTGACGAATTAAATTAGCATAATCTTGGACGAGCCAGGAGGCAAGGCCGATGATGCCAACAAAATAGGCCAAGGAGCCTCGGGAGATTGCGTTCTCTCCCGAGGCTCCTTGGCTCCTTAGATTCTCTGTTATCGCAGGCTCACACTACTTGAGCGTCACCTTGAACTGTGTTCGAGGTGCTTCACGTTCGGAAGCCCCCGGACGAGTTCGGGGCTTAGCTCACTTAATCTGCACCTTGCGGGTCGTGCCATCGGTGAAGCGGATGATGTTCACGCCCTTCTGCATACGCGGCTGGCGCACGCCCCTCAGGTCGTAGATGCCCTCCACTTCCTTCTCACCCGAAACCAAGTCGGAAAGTCCGGTCTCGTCGTCCCCGTCGCCGAAGAAGTAGGCCTCCTTCACACCGGCACTTGAGCCTATCGAGAAGTAGGCGCGGTTCTTGGGCAACTTCACGTTGTCAGTCGTCACGCGGTAGAAGCCCACCTTGCGGCCGGTGGTGTACGTCTTGGCCGAAAGCACGTAGCATCCGACAGGGATGGAGACCGTGGCATCGGTGGTGGCAGTGCCCGTCAAGTGGTTGCCGGTGATGGTTTCGTCCGTGAAGGCTGCGCCGTAGTTCTGGAGCGAACCGCTGAAACCATTTTCGGCATAGACGATGTAGGGCACGTTGGCCTCGAACTTGTCAAATGTCTCAAGCCCGATGTTATTTCCGTCGATGTCGTCAACCTTGCAAGCCAGCACGCCCTCCGGGCAATCAGCCTCGAACGGAAGCATCAGTGTCGAGAACTGGTTCTCGCTCTTCACGTTGAGCGTCACTGCCGGTGCCATCTGAGCCTCCGCGAAGGAGAAGTTGAAGGCATTGGCCCCAGCGGTACCCGTGCCCGTGTAGAAGCCCGTGTCGTTGAGTCCCATACGGGTGTCAGCGGCCGTGTTCTTCAGATACCATACGCCGTCTCCCGTGGTCTGCGGGATGATGCGGAACAGCAGGGCATCGCCAACTATGGTGGTCGTGCGAATCTGGTCGTTGCGTCCGTTGCCCAAAGCGGCATCGCCCGTGCAGAGATAGACGGTCTGCCCGTCACCGTCGGTATAGCTCAAGCGGAAGCAGTTGGTGTTGCCTGCCACAGGAGTGAAGGTCAGGCCCTGCGGATAGATACTGCCAGCAGCATCCGTGAAGCCCATCGTGATGGCATCGCCCGTGGCCCCTTTGCCCCCCTTGACGGTGAGCACCATGCCGGGGTACTGGCCATTGCCCAAGGTGAACTTCGTGGAGGATGCCGTCTTGAAGGCATTGAGACGCGCAAAGTTCACATAGTCATCATCGGCCTTCAGCAACTCAATCAAGGCTACGGCCCGCTGAGTATTCGTCGTGGCAGTGGCGGCATCATTCTGTGCTGCCGTGAGCATTGTGTAATAGGGGTCGTCGGCCGGTATCTCGAAGGGATCGTCACCTACGTTCACACTCTGATATTCTGCAGCCAAATCGGCTTCCGGTTCCAAATCGGCATCCACGAAGGGACGATAGGTCAGGCGGAAGTTGTCGAATACGGTCCAAAGGGCATCCTGCACAGTGCCGTCCTGCTTGGCACCCAACTTCAGTTTGTTGCCACAGACACGCACAGAGGGGAGGTTGTTCCAGAATTTACCATCGCGATAGAAGTAGCGTCCGGCATTGAACATGTTGCCGACATTTCCGACATTGCCAGTGCCCATTTCTACCATGGTTTGTTCCTGATGCAGATACTGAGAGTAATCGACGGCAAGCACACCCTCTCCCTCGACGGTGGCATCCTGGATGAAGAAATAAGGCAGATCGGCGGCCTCTCCACTGTAGAAGCCCTGGGCTGAGAGGGTGTAGACACCGGCGGGCACGCCCTCGATGGTCTGGCTGACTTCGAAGGTCTTCATGTGGTAGGCCTGTACGCAGAAGTTCGAGTAGTACCAGTTGTTGGCACTTCCAGGATCGTTGTTGGGAGCCCCCCAGTGGAACCAGTTGTTCCCGTTGAGAGCAATGTCACCATCCGGGGTACGGTTGGCCGTTGCGTTCCAATTGGTCATCACACGCTGGTCGTTACGTCCGAAGTTGGCACCCGGAATTAGGAAGGTGGCATCCATCGTCGTAGTGCCGTCGGCAGTCATGGACTCAAGTTCGGCGATACGGTCAGCACGGGTCTTCAGGGTCCACTTGGCTGCCTCAGTGGGAGAAGGAACATTCACCAATCCTGCACTGAGACCGTGCCCGCTGGAGGCCACATAACCATAAGAAGAACGCAGATAGTACTGATTGGCCCCCCCCGTCGGGATGAAGGTGAATGCGTAAGCCGCATTGTCACAATAGAGGTTGTCGGGATTCAGGAAATGGTTCGCGCCACCATTGTTCACACGCGTATCTAACGTGTAGCCGGTGCCGCTTTGGGCGAGCGTGATGTCGATACCATCGTCGCCAAGCACGGCCTGTGTGCCCCACCCGGCAGGTGCGCCGCCCGACATCAGGTATTGGCCTTCCGCATCATTATAGAAATAGTAGGGAGCTGTGGCCACATCAATGTTGGTTTCCTTGCAGGGTAATAGCGAGAAGTCAGAAACTGCGGCCTGAGCACCAGTGGCCGTGAGGGTGAGCGTGTAGTTGCCTGCATCGGTCGTGGAGAAAGTCTCGTCGAAGTCCTGCCATGCATCGGTTGAACTATTAGCCGTACCCGTAGTAGTCAATGTCCAGGTCTGTACGACGTTGCCCGAACCATCCTTAATGGTGGCGGTGACGGTGCCCGTGCCTCCCCAACCTCCGTACTTGAAGGCGAGGCGGTACTGTGTGCCGTAGAGCAATGGCATTGTGTAACCTGCCACGCTACCATAGACCGTTTCGTTGCCATCACGCAGATAGAGGGCTTTCTTCGAAGTGAGTCCTCCAAGGCCGGGGTTGGTGGTTCCGTCACCTGGGTTGGCAGGTTCATTGAACTGCAGACCTACTACGCCCGTGTTGGCCATGTTCGTGTTCGACCATCCCGTGGCGGCTGCGCGGTCGCTGCCTGCGATGTGGGCATTGCGATAGTAGGCGAAGTCGGGACGGTAGAAGGCATTCACGTCGTCGGCATTGGCAGGATAGGTTGCGGCCAGGTAGGCGGCCACCTTGTCATAGCTGTAGGGGAAGCCGGCATCCACGGCCTCCTGTATGGCCTTGGCCTCCGTGACGGCGTAGGTGGCATACTCACCCGGCTGGAAGCCCTGAGCAGCCTCCATCGTGGTGATGTAAGTGTTCACCTCGTCTATGTCGCCCGTGGCCTCGTCGTGGGTGAGCATCTGAAGCTCGAAGTTGTCCCAGCAGCACCACAGGTTGCTGTTGTACTCCAGTCGGCAGCCCACGGTGAGCAGGTTGTCGGTGACACGAACGGTCACGTAGTCGGAGTAGTACTTCCCGTTGAGGAAGGCTCGAGAGGACTCCGCCATGCCACCGCCACTTCCTGCCACATTGTCGGTGCGGCGGACAAATGTGGAGGTCACTTCTGCTCCGCCGGGCGTGGAGACAAAGAAGTAGGGCAGATGAGTGTCGTCCGTACCATCCTGACGATAGAAGCCCTGGGCACGGAAGCGGTAGGTGCCGTTGGGCACAGAAACGGTCTTTTTCACTTCGAAGGTGGAATGGTATGATTCGGCCACGTTAGTGACATCGCTCAGTTTCATGTCCGATGCGTGTGTCTCAGTCCACGTGTTTTTGTTACTATCTGTGTTCTGATTCCGGCTGAAGCTGGCATTGGGGATGTAGAACGAGGCATCGCCGTCAGTGGTTTCTTCCAGAAGGTTCAGTTCACGGTCAGCCTTCTTGATGATGTACCACTGGTTGAGCAGACTGGTACCGCTCGTACCCGTATTGTCCACAATAGGTTGGGAGGCATCCCCACCCTTCACGGTCAGGTAAGCTGAACCGTCAGCAGTGGAGAGTGTGTAGCGTCCGTCGGCCACGTAGTCAATATAGAAATACGTAGGTGAGCCGTCGATGTAGGTTCCGTTGAGGGAATTTTTGTTTCCTTCATAGGCCGGGGAAGACAAGCGGTATATTCTTTGGGCGCTCCCAGGCTTGACGATGTTGAAAGGAATACCGTGTTCCACCAGCGAAGCCTGCGTGCCGGATGCGTTTCCGCCTCCGAGGAATAAGCCCGTGGCGGCATTCATAAGATAGCACTCGTTCTCTGCGGCTCCGTACAGGGTGTAGGAGGCGGTGTTGGTAGTAGCCTTGTGTACGGGAGGCTTGGGCACGGCGTATGCCTTGAGTTGCACGTTGTCGAGGATGATGTCGGTGCTGTAGGCCTGACAGAACTGCTCCTTGATGTTGATGGTGGCGACACCAGGTGTCTCGACGTAGAAGATGAGATTCAGCGTCTGCCAAGGTTGCTGAGCCAAATACTTGTTGCGGTTGCCGCGGGCCACTCCTTCGTTGCGGTCGTAGTAGGGGAAGTTTGCGGAGGTGGCAGCAGCCAGTTCCGTACCGCCGATTTCCACGTTCAGCGTGAGGTTGCTGTCGCCCGTCTTGGGCCAAGCAGTCTGGTAGGCCCCCATACCCTTATAGCGCAGGGAGAGGCTGTAGAGCCCCACGGGAAGCGATGTGGTAGTCTGAGTGGAAAGGGTGTAGACCTGCTCGCCGCCCGAATTGCGCATGTTCTGTCCGTTGTAGAAGTATATGTCACCGTCGTCGGGCGTAGGAATGCCGTTGAGATTATCCTCGGTTACGTAACTATATACATCGAGCGTGCTGGCTGAACCAAGTCCGATACGATTGTTGGAATTCTGCCCCGTACCGGTCGTGGTACCCTGCATAGTGGGCAACGTCCATCCGTAGAGCGTTTCACCTGTGCCCGGTATGGTGCCCGTACCGGACAGGTTGCTTATCGTGCGTGCGGTCTCAGCCGTGCCGCTTGCATCGGCCAGTTCGAACGACGGGTTCGGAAGAAGACCGTCGGAGATGCTGCCATTGACACGATAGAAGCGGAAGTTGTCGGCCTTGAAGAAGGCTGTGCCCGTGGTGGTGTTATATACATATATAGAAATATAGGAATTCTTCGCTGGCAGGGTGAAGTAGACACGCTCCCTGGTGGGTGTGTTGGCCCCCCAGTTGCCGTCGTTGGGGTCTGCATCCAGCCGGTGGGTGACGGTTCCCAGCACATTGTCGCTGCCGTCGCGCACCTGCACGACGACCTCCGAATCCCAGTAGCCGGCAATGTCGGCTGTCATCATGAAGGTGCCCGGGTCACCCGGCATCATGAAGTTGTTGTGGCGGAGCCAGAGGGTCTTCTCTGTGCCTTGATTGCTGTCGTCCCACGTGTTGAAGTAGTAATCTCCATCCTTACCGGGGAACATGTTGTCGTTTCGTACCTCTGTCTGCCCCGAAACCGAGCTGTTGTTCTTGGTCCAGTTCGTCGTGTTGCCCGTCTCGAAACTGAGGTTGATATCCTCACGAGTCACCTCCGTCACATCCAGTTTGGGACGGTAGTAGGTAAGGGTGAGGTCATTCATCATAAACCAGCCACTATCAGTTCGGCCTGGAAGGGCAATCGACAAATCAAGTTTGCCATCGTTGCCTACATAAGTATAGACTTCGTTCAGGTAACCACCTCCTGCAAATGCCGCTTCGGCAGTTGCCATAGAATTTGGCTCACCAGTCCGTCCTGTCGCTTCACTGGCCCATGAGGCAATTTGCACTTGACGGCCATTGGCACTCAAATAGGCGTTACTGAACCTATCCAAGCCATTGACCTTTTCTGCATCCCAACTATTTTCTCTGGTTCCCATGCGATAGAAAGCATGGAGAGAGACCTTGTAGAGACCTGCCTCCAGCCCTGTGACTGTCTGATTTATCGAACCGGCCTTGCGGAGATTCACGTCATTGGCATTTGCATCTTGGAACACCTCTGTACCATTTGCATTCGTCGTCAAAGCTATCACGCAATTACTGTTAGCCTTAGTTGTCCAACCTTCAGTCGTAGTCCTCAGACTGGCGGAGCTGACTGCGGAAGTCTTATCCTCTGGAGTGAACAGGTCGGAAAGGACTGATTTGAGGGCTGCCTCCGATGATGCGGACAGTTTGGCAGCCTGCGCCGCGGTCTTTGCCTCATTATCTGTTTTCTGTCGAAGGATGGCATCTCGTTCTGCCTGAGTCAGAAGTTGCCAACGCACCTGACCTACGTTATCGTAATTAACTCCAAGGATTGAATTATTGGCCACACAATACTTGTTTGCATCTTCACCCAGATAGACATAGAGGAAGTTCTCATCCCCATTCGTGAGCCCCAGATTCTTCAAGGTATAATAGTCACCATTATTCGTTAATTCGAACTCTCTGATGCGACCTCCGCCACAGTCGGTATATGACCAGGTGTCATCACCAATATGGTTGTTCGGATTCTCATAGGACTGCAGCTTATAGCCATTTTCTCCAGGAACAAGATTGAACGGGATTCCATAGTCATCGACCACCGTGCGCAAACCATAATCGTCGCCACGGCTCAGGAACTTGTCCGTATAGGGGTTGTAGAGGTAGATGGGTGAAGAGGCCACGAGTTTCTCTTCCGCTGTCATCCACGACGGATCTTCGCCCAGGTACTTCAGTTCAAAACCGCGCCATACAGTCCACTTATCTCCGCCTGTACTGCTCTTTATGCCGATGGTGACATCCTCACCATCCGATGTAACCCGGAAGGTGAGATTTGAAAGGCCATTGCCCGCATTGAACCAAGTGTTGGCGTTACCACGGCTATTCACCTCGCCGCTTGCCACTTGTACCAGCGGTGCTGTGTGAGCGTCGGCCTGTAGCTGGGCATCTAAGCCTGCACGGGTAAATGCTGTTGCTGTCAGTGTATAGTAACCAGCAGGAAGGTTTCTAACTGTCTGCTTTAGGGTAGCTGCACTCTGCTGCCAATATTCAGCACAGCTGTTTCCGGCATCAAAGTTAGTAGGAGCGACACTTACTTCCCAACCCGTAGTATGCGTGAAGGGTCGTGCATTCTTCAGTTTCACCCATGATTTCACCTTAGGTTCGGCAGTACCCAGATAGTCCAGACGGAAGTTGTCGAAGCAGGTCCAGTCGTTGGTCACAGCCACAGTCTTCTTCAGACCTACGCGCAACGTACCGTCCGTTACATGTACTATGATGGGCACATTCCAATATCGACCGTCCTTGAAGAAGTTGCCAGCCTGATTCATTCCATTGGGGAACCGGCCAGCATATCCGCCTGTCAGTCCTTCCACGGTAGAGCCTTCGTTGTTCTTGCCGGCTCCGTCGAAGATGGACATCAGCGGCATCTCCACGGAGTTTGCATAATACAATGCGTTCAGGCTTTCCGTACCATCTAAATACTTGGGGGCTGCCACAGCGAAATCTCCCTCACGATAGTATCCCTGAACCTGCAACTTATAGTAACCGTTAGGTACTGTCACAGTCTGATACATATCATAAGTCTTGTTGAAGTGTTCGCCCACATAGTTCACATTCCCGCTATCCTCATAGCCACCAGTTCCAGGGTCGTCACCGTCCCACGACTGATTTCTGGTAGCGTCGTTACGACCGAAATCCGTACCGGTCAGGTAGAACGTGGCATCCACAGGATTATCCTCCGTGGCAGCCGCAAGCGCAGCCTCACGCTCGGCTTTTGTGACGAGTATCCACAGCGAGTTGTTGCCATCCTCGGCATCGGCGAAGACCACATTGGTTCCTCCTGTCTGCCAGGTGAGGTACTTACCGGGATCACTCTTTATCTGGAAAGCAACTGACGAACCTGTCACCACACTAATGAACGTAAAGGCCTTATCTGTTTCTCCACTATCCATCCAGCCATCATTGTTCAGCGCAGTGTTGCCGCCCATGTTAGTACGCAAGCGATATTTCGTTCCTTGGGTTTCCAATACGACATCCATGCCTCCCTTGTCGGTCACGCTGGCATGGGTTCCCCACGAGTTTCCGGCACAGAGCCATTGTCCAGAACCCACATTGTAGAGGTAGTATGTGCCTGGATCTGCATGAGGATGGTCGAACGGCAGCGGATACGTATCTGAGTTATACTGATACCAGTGTGTACCATCGTGAGAATTCAGATTGTCGCGCAGCGCACCATTGTTCATCTGGGCCGTGGTGACCACTGTGGTGCCTTGACTGGTGTTGTTGCAACCATCGAGGTGGTAGCAGTTGGTGAGGCGCGTACCACTGTGACGGGAGAAGTCGGCTGCGCCGCCGCCGTTCACCGTTCCCGCATTGTAGCAGTTGATGTACTCCGACCATCCGCCGCCGGACCAACCCGAGAGGGCTCCCGTATCATTTGGGCCCTCGATGGCTCCGATATTGTAGCAGTTCTTGATGAGGAAGGAGGCCATGCCACCCATGTTGCAGCCGATGATGGCACCGGCGTTCATGTTGCTGGCCACGACGTGTGCTTCGTTTCCACAGTTCTCAATGAGCGTAGACAGTGCATTCTGCGAACCTCCGAGGGTACTGCCGGCAATACCTCCGACATAGCGGTCGCCGCGGATGGTGCCTCGTACGATGAGGTTAGAGATGTGTACCCCGTCGGTAATGACACCGAACACGCCCTGATTGTCATAGCCGGGGTTGTTGAGGTCCATCGTGATGCTGTGCTTTTGTCCGTCGAAAGTGCCCCGATACGGGTTGTAGATGTTGCCGATGGGGGTGTAGACAGCCACGCCCTGGGAGATGCTGCGCGTGAGCACGGCGTTGTAGTCGACGTGACCGCTATTTACGGCATCGGCAAACCATACGAGATGGCCGATGCTGCCAATTTGATAGACACCTGCCACGAGTTCGGGCTGACGGCCTGCGGCATGACAGACGGTACAGAGGTCGTCCGAGCCGAAGACATGGGGATCGGTCGTGTTCTCGTCGGTGTTGCCATAGGTTATGGAACCACTCTTGAGCGAGCCGTCACAATTAAAGGTTCCGTTACGATATACGGGCAGACTGCCCACGGCTCCCGGAAGGGGATGGCCGTCGGTTCCGATGGTCTGCACCCACTGCACGTCGGACTGGCCCTGGTTGAGCATCCAGCAAAGTTCGCCGCTGGTGACCTTCGAGGCATCGAACACGGAACCCGTGTTATGGCTGTAGTGCGTGTCATAGCAGTTATTATTGGGCAAGTTCCAGACACCGACGTGACCACGGAACAGGTTGTTCGTGTTGCCGCCGTCCAGGCCCTCCACCTCGGCGATGTTGTAGCAGTACGAGATGCTGTTGGCGTCCTGTGTGCCAATCCAGCCCGAGAGTGCTCCACACTCCCCAGCGCCCTTGATATGGCCGGCGTTGAAGCAGTTCTTCATGACGATGGCGATGTCTCCGTCATAGTTGCAACCGAGCAACCCGCCACAGTTGTTGGCTGTGCCCTCCACCTCAGCTTCGTTGCCGCAGTTGTAGAATTCCACCTTACGGCTGCCCCACTCGTCCCAGTTGCAGGCACTGACGAAGGCCGCAACGCGGCCTGTGCCCTTGAACGAGCAGGACGCGTCGATGATGAGGTTCTTGATAATCGTGTTGTCGCTCGTCACGGGGAAGAGAGCAATGTCAGCCCCTGTCATGTGCAGGTTCTTGATGCGGTGGCCCCGTCCGTCGAAGGTGGCATGGTAACGTTTCAGGTTGCTGCCGTCGTTGCCGATGCCAGGGAAATCAGTGATGCCCGACATGTCGATGTCGGCGGTGAGGACGGCGTCAAGGCCTCCCTCACCATTGTTCACACGATTGGCAAATGCCACCAAGCCAGCAGCGTCGCTGATTTCAACCGGTTGGGCCTTCATCCCTCCCAGAGCCGTGGTCAACATAGCCAACAAAACAAAGAAAATTTGCCTTTTCATGGTTTAAATATAGTTATTAGTTCTTATTTTTTATATAGTATTGCAAGGCAAATTTATGGAATACGAATGAAATAAACAAATATAAAATGGACTTTTTTCAAATTTATGTTTTGGAATATTAAAAAGCGGTTGGCACACTTTCATAAGCATGCCAACTGCGATGGAATCTCAACAAGTACGAATCACGCCGTCACTCGCCCTCGTAGGCACCGGCGTCGGGCTGCCCGTCGGCCAGACGGCTACGCCCCCGGCGGTCGATGGGGAAGAGGCGGGCATACTCCGGGTCGGCCATGTTGCGGATGGCACTGAGGGAGTCGGGTGTGAAATCGTAGAGGAAGGCGTGGGTGTCGAAGAGGCGGAAGTGGTCCTTGCCCGAGACGTCGAGCGAGTCGGGAAGGTCGTAACGGACACTGCGGAAACGCTCGACGTCCGTAGTGGCCGGCGTGCGCAGGAGGCTGTTCAGGAACAGGAAGTCGACTTCCGGCAGGGTGGTCTCGGCAAAGTGCCCCATGATGACGTCGTCGGCATAGCCCGTGATGACGCAGTTAAGGAAATGGGCCCGGTACAGGGGGCGGAAGACATCGCCTTCGGAATCCCCGAGGGAGAGGGCATCGCCACGGTTGGCCGAAAGGGGGTAGAACTGGGCTACGGTGCAATGGACGAACGTATGGGCACCACCGCGAAGCTCGACACAGTGGCCGAGCGTGTTGGAAATCTGGGTGCCCGTAACCTCTGTGTGGCAATGGGTGAACTGGAGGCCGGGACCGCCGATGTTGTGGACGACGCAGTCCTCAAGCACGAGAAGGGGGGAAGAAGACAAGGCCGACTCGTCGAGGACGGTGCTGTCGCACTGGATGCCGTAGTCGCCGCTGTGGATGTCGCACTGGGTGAGACGGTTGTCGTGGCTGTCGGCAAAGAAGTGGATGCCGCCCCATCGGTTGGGGGTGTTGTCGTAGGGCAGGTAGGGGAACATGCGGTCGGTGCGGTCGCCACGGAAGACGACGGGTTTCGCCACCGTCCCTTGGGCCAGGAGGGTTCCGTGGACGAGCAGCGAGGTCTGGTCGTGGAACATGAGGGTGCAGCCCTCGGGCAGGGTGAGTGTGGCTCCGGGGGCCACGACGAGGGAGTCGTAGATGAGATAGGGACGCTGGGCGGACAGGGTGCGGTCGTCCGCAACGGTCTCGCCACGCAGGATTATGACGTCCATACCCGAGGCCGTCAGGGTCACTTTCTGCATGGTTCCACTCTCCAGTGTGAAGAGGAGTTCGTCCTGCCACTCATGGATGCTGTCGCTGTCCTGGGCTGGCAGTTTCACCTCGATGCGCACGTATATGCTGTCCTTGCGCCGAACCTCGAAGTCCTCCCCCACTCCACCGTAGAGATACTGCCCGTCGACATTGACCCGGAAAGGTGATTCGTCGCCCAGGGCCAATTCCACACGACGGATCCGCACCCCCTTGTCGCCCGTGTTGGAGACGATGAGAGTCTGTGTGGTGGAACTCAAATCCGTGATGAGCGTGTCGAAGGCCACCGTATCGCGCGACATCTCAAGCCGCGCCGCAGGCGACGTGGTCCATGTGTCGTAGTCGTCACAGGCACACACACAGACTAACAGGAGGAAGAAGACCCACCCCACCCCTCCCTTGTAGGGAGGGCGAAGGGTGTCTTGAAACCATCTATACATATTCATTCTCACTACATTCTGCCCCCTCCCTACAAGGGAGGGATGGGGGGCCTTAGATGTTTTCGAGTATGGCCAACAGGTGGTTCCAAACCATCTGGACGGTGGGGATGAGGAGTTTCTCGTCGGGGGAATGTACTCCGCGCAAGGTGGGGCCGAAGCTAATCATGTCGAGGTGGGGATACTTCTCGCTGAAGAGGCCGCATTCGAGGCCCGCGTGAATGCCGCGCACGACGGGTTCCTTCCCGAAGAGGCGCTTGTACTGCTCCACCGCTACCTTGAGCAGATGGCTGTCGGGGTTGGGTTTCCAACCGGGATAGCCCTCGCCTGTTTCCACTTCGGCACCGGCCAGTTCGAATACGGCGGCAAAGGTGTCGGCCACGTTGACGCGTGCGCTGTAGATGCTGCTGCGCTGGCTGCTGTTGATTTCGATGGTTTTCTTTTCGGGCACCCGATGGATGCTGGCCAGGTTCGTGCTGGTCTCCACGAGGGCGATGTCCTGCGACATGGCAAAGACCCCGTTGAACACACCCTGCAGGGCGTAGATGAGGCGATGGCCCGTCTGACGGTCGATGACGGTGGCCGTGGGGTCTGCCGTCTCCAACAGAAACTCTACGTTGGGATCCGTCACGCTGTACTCTTCGCGCACGGCTGCCGAAAAGAGATTCCAGTCAGCGGCCAGCGTGTCGCGCATGCTCTCCGGCACGGCAATGACGGCCATGGCCTCGCGAGGGATGGCATTGTGAAGGCCGCCGGCCTGGATGTCGGCCAGGAGCACGGGCATCTTCTTCAGCTCCAGATAGAGGAAACGGGAGAGCAGTTTGTTGGCATTGGCGCGTTTCTTGTCGATGTCGTCGCCCGAATGTCCGCCCGTCAGGCCCTTGACGGTGAGGCGTGCAAAGTACTGATTGGCGGGTGTCGGCTTCTCCTCGTAATGGAACGTGGCCGTGGTGCGGCAACCGCCGGCGCAGGAAACGAAGATTTCGCCCTCGTCCTCAGAGTCGAGGTTGATGAGATACTGCCCCGTCATGAAGTCGTCCTTCATGCCCTCGGCCCCCGTCAGGCCTGTCTCTTCGTCGCGCGTGAAGACACACTCCAGGGGGCCGTGCTTGAGGTCGGTGGCAGCCAGCAAGGCCATCTCCATGGCCACGCCGATGCCGTCGTCGGCTCCCAACGTAGTCCCCTTGGCGCGCATCCACTCCCCATCGACGTAGGTCTGTATGGCATCGCGGTCGAAGTCGAAGTCAACGTCGGCGTTCTTCTCGCAGACCATGTCCATGTGGCTTTGCAGCACAACGGTCGGACGGTTCTCCATGCCCTTGGTGGCGGGCTTGGAGATAATCACGTTGCCCGCCTCGTCGCGGCGTGTGGGCAGACCGAGCCCCTTACCATAGTCGAGCAGGAAGTCTATCATCCGTTCCTCGCGTTTCGAGGGGCGAGGCACCTTATTCACTTGTGCAAAGCACTCAAACACACTCTCTGGTTTCAATGTAGCCATAGCGTTCACTTATATATTTTTTTATTCTTAACTATCTAAACAATGTCTTCAATCCCCCCCTCCATCTTCCTCTCTCTTCTATACCTATTATATATATAACGCGCGAAAGCCTCCTTTTAGTATTTTACGTCATCGGTTTTTGAGCAATATTACCCTAAAGCATCAACCTTACGTCCTTACCTTTATTCCATGCGCATGGTTTAATCATTCCATGCGCACGGTTCAATTAAACCATGCGCATGGAATAAAGATAACCTACGTTCGATGCAGGGCTAACGTTGGCAGACGATAGCCGTTGGCATCGAGTCGCCATGTGACAGTTGTACCATTTATTGTGTAACAAGCCTCGTGTCGTGTCTCGTCGGCATCGCGTTCTGCTTCGGCCAGCGTCATTCCTCTTCGTTTATTATAATAACGTAGGTATGCTATGCCAACCCACGCCAGCCCATAAACATCTTAGTCACTTCACCATCATGGTGGTCGAAGAACAGGCTTTGCCGGGTGTCAAGCGTTTCGATGCGAGCCATCTCGTCGGCAGAAAGTTCGAAGTCGAAGATGTTGATATTCTCAACCATGCGTTCTTTGTGGGTTGACTTCGGTATGATGACGACTCCACGCTGCAACAGGAATCGGAGAGCAATTTGTGCCACGCTCTTACCGTGACATTTGCCGATTTCAGCCAGTACCCCATTGGCAAAGAATCCATTGCGTCCCTCGGCCAAGGGTCCCCACGACATGATCTGGCATCCGAACTCCTCCATGTATTTCTGTGGCTGTTTCTGCTGACAGAATACATGCGTTTCCACCTGATTCACCATCGGCTTGATTTCCACATTCGATGCCAGGTCGATAAAGTGGTCGGGGAAGAAATTGCTCACGCCGATAGCCCTCAACTTGCCTTCGCGATAGGCATCGATTAAGGCCCGATAAGCGCCGTAGCGGTCGCAGAATGGCTGGTGAAGCAGCATCAGGTCGATATACTCCGTCTGCAGCTTGCGCAGACTCTCGTCTATAGATGCCTTTGCCTTTTCATAGCCGTAGTTGGAGATCCAAATCTTTGACACGAGGAACAGGTCTTCGCGCCGTATGCCGCTCTTGCGCCAGGCATTGCCTACGCCTTCTTCGTTGTGGTAAGCCTGTGCCGTGTCTATCATCCGATAACCCACCTCCAGGGCATCGCTCACGCAACGTTCACACCCTTCAGGCGACACCTGATAAACTCCGTAACCCATCTGCGGCATTTCCACGCCGTTATATAGTTTGATTGTATTCATATCGACAATTGTTTGTTTTCGTTTCACAATCTCTTAATCAGTTTTGCAGGGATGCCACCCACAACGGTATTCGGTTCTACGTCTTTGGTCACGACAGCTCCTGCACCAACAATGGCATTCTCACCAACAGTGACGCCTGGCAGAATCGTTGCTCCAGCACCTATCCAGCAGTTGCGTTTCAGCACCACGGGCTTGCAGGTCAGTATCTGATGCTCCTCGGGGTCGTGGTTGTTGGAAATGAGTTGGGCGTTGGCGGCTACCAGCACGTCATCCTCGATGGTGATACCTCCGGCACTCATAAAGAGCGAATTGGTCATCACCACCACATTTTTACCAATCTTCACATTCTGTCCTCTCACGACAGTCGTCGGGGGCATCACTCTACTGCCCTCTCCCATCTCGCCGAGCAGTTCTTTCAGCAGGCTGTTATACTCGTCGGTATAGGGCATCGTATGATTCAGTTTGAAGCAGAGCTGCGCCTCCTTCATGCCTTGCGCAACCTCTTCCGGGGTCTGCTTGCGCATGTCAATCCTTACTTCTTCCATGTTCTTATCTAATAGTTATAGACACATTCTGAAAATTTTCTCAACGTCGGCAGGAGTCAGGTCGGTGAAGCCGTGGAGGATGCCTTCAGCACCACAGGCCTTACGCGCCATTGCCGCAAAGTTTTTATCATCGATACCAAGGTCTTGTTCTCAAATACAAAGTCTCTCATATTTCTTCTCTTTTTATTTGTCACTCAAACTTCTTATCCATTTCTCTACCTTTGCTTTCTCTGTGCGCACCTCGTGGCCATAGATGCTGAAGCCCTTCTGGACGTTGGATCCGGGGAAGGCAGCCTTCACATCCTCCACGCAATTGGCCAATCCAGAACCTTCGTGAGTGGTGAAGGGAACGACGGTCTTGCCCTTCAAGTCGTTAGCATGCTTCTTGAAGAAGGTGAACATCACTTGCGGATAGGTTCCCCACCAAACGGGACCACCGATGAACACCGTGTCGTACTTGCTCAGGTCGATATCTCCCTCATACCCGGGCAGCTCACCGTTCTTGGTTTCTTCCTGTGCCAGTTTGATAAGCGGATTATAGGCCATGCCGTCGTACTTGTGGGTGACGATTTCAAACTGCTCTGCACCGGTCAGTTCCGTGATGTAGTCGGCCACAATCTTCGTGTTGCCCACCTCAATGTTACCTACTGCGTAGTTGTCTCCTGCATGTGAGAAGAACACTACGATTGCCTTTCCGTCCTTTGCCATAACTTTCTCCTGTTTTGAGCCACCGCTGCAAGCCGTGGAAACCAGCAATGCCATGGCGGCTGTGATGATACTTTTGATTTTCATTGTAATTTGTTATTTGTTTTCGACTGCAAAGGTACGATGATTTCCTGAAACATTACTTTCACAAATTACGCCACAATTTTCACTTTTCACACAAATCGTTCTTCAACTTACAAAATAATGTGTAATTTTGCCGAATGAATTCGGCGAAGTTGCTCACGCTCAGCATAGCTGAAGCACACTTCGCTTTGCATTCGCTTAATCGCAACATTGCAGCCATGACAGCACAATTCCAATATTCGACAGACTTCTATGGGATGAATTCCCGCGAGTTGAGTCACACCTGTATGCATTTGCTTTGCTTGGCAGGTGAAGGCAGTTTTGTGTTCAACGAGCACTGCTATCATATTGTAAAGAACGACCTAGTGGTGATACCGATGCCAGATCGTGTCAGCAACCTTGCAGGACACGCAGACTTGCAGGTGGAGTGGTTTGCTGCCGACTATAAATTCCTGCAGAACCTGCTGCCATCGAACAATTACAGCATCGGTGGAAGTATCTCACTCAACCAAGACCCCGTCATCAAGCTCTCAGACGAACAGGCGCGGCATCTGCTGAAGGATTTTCATCGTCTGCGCGACCGTATGGACGACAGCCACTTACAGTTCTATCGTGAACTGATGGGCAGTCTCTGTCTGACGATGATGTACGACATCTTCGAGGCGCACGCCCAACGTGAAGCCACTGACTCGCATACCGACCGCACAGCCTACATCGTGAAACAACTAATGACATTGCTCTCTACTGGCATCAGCCAAACAGAACGTGATGTGAGCTACTATGCAGAGCGACTAAACGTGTCGCCAAAGTATCTCTCGGCCACCATCAAACGCGTGACAGGACACAGTGTCACCTCATACATCGACCGCCATACTATACCTATATTAAAAGATTATCTGAATGATGAACGTCTGTCACTCACTCAGATAGCCGAGCTGATGAATTTTACCACTTTATCGTATTTCAGCCGTTACTGCACGAAGCATCTTGGCCAGTCACCCAGTGAGTACCGTCTGAGTCTTCAGCCGAAATAACTTAAAATCTTATAAAAAAGGGACCTGCCCAAGTGGACAGGTCCCTTTACTGCATAATGGATTCATGATGCAGTCAGCATCTTGCAGAGCTATTAAAAAACAGTATTTGTGCCGACTAAATTGAATATAGCTGTCTGAACGTCACGGCTGTTTGGCCCTACCATAATGTCGAAGAGCCCTGGATCAATACATATATTTCCTTCGCCATCAAAGTATTGGAATTTGTCGGCACAAAGGGTAAAGCGGACGGTTCTTGTTTCTCCTGGCTGCAGGGATATGCGCTCAAAATCTTTCAGTTCCTTGACGGGACGTGCCACACGTGCCACACGGTCGCAGATGTACAGTTGCACTACCTCGCAGCCTTCGCGCAGCCCGGTGTTGGTGACATTGACAGAAACAGTTATGCTGTCTGACATGCTGATTTCATTGGTAGAAAGTGTGATAGGGCTGTAACTGAAAGTGGTGTAAGTAAGGCCATAGCCAAATGGATAGAGAGGTTCCACCGAGGTGTCAAGATAGTTAGATTGGTACTTATGCCACTCTCGTCCTGCCGGTCGTCCAGTTCGCAAATGGTTGTAGTAGAGAGGTTCCTGCCCAGTAGCCCGTGGCATAGAGACGGTCAGCCGCCCTTGTGGAGCCCTGTCGCCAAACAGAACGTCGCAGATGGCAGGTGCAGCCTCTGTTCCGCCGAACCACACGTTCATGATGGCATCTACGTGCTCCTGCTCCCACGTCAGCACCGTCGGACGTCCGGCGAAATTCAGTAGTACGACAGGCTTGCCCAACTGAACCAACTTCTGAAGAAGATGGCGCTGTGCGTCGGGCAGCAGGAGGTCGCTCCGGCTGCTGCTTTCGCCGCTCATATCGGCACACTCTCCCATAGCACAGACAATGACATCAGCGTCGAGGGCGACTGCCAGGGCTTCATCGTGCAACGCTTGTTCGTTTCCTCTCGCGATAGTCTTCCCGAACTCGGATGCCGCTTGCAGGGTGCTGTCGGAGATGAGATTGCACCCCTGCGCATAGCGTACTTCACCCCTGCCGGCTACAGTTTCCTGCATGGCCTCCAGAAGCGTCATGTTGCGTTCGGGGCATGATGCCACAGCCCATGTACCGTCCATATTGACGCGATTGTCAGCTAAAGGACCGATAAGGGCGATGCGGGCTGATTTTTTCAATGGCAAAACGGCATCATTCTTCAGTAAGACAAAGGTTTCAGCAGCGATACGGCGGGCAGCGTCACGATGCTCACTCGAAGCAATGTCACGCTCTCTACGGTGTTCATCCAGGCGGGCGTAAGGGTCGCGGAAAAGTCCGAGTCGCCACTTGGCTTCCAGCACACGTCGGCAGGCTTCATCCACCAGTTTCAGTTCGTCTGATGTCAGAGTCTCATTGTCCAGATGAAGGAAACCCTGTGCGCACATGTCCATGTCGGTAGTGGCTGTGAGTGCTTGCATCGAAGCCTCACGGAGTGATTCGGCAGTGCCGTGGTTGAGTATCTCGCTGATGCTGGCGTAGTCCGTCACCACCAGTCCGTCATAACCCCAGGCGTGGCGGAGCACGTTGCAGACCAACCACTTGTTAGCCGTGGCAGGAATGCCGTCCACCAGATTAAACGAAGTCATCACACTGCCGGCACCTGCATCGATGGCGCATCGGTAGGGCGGGAAGTATTGATTGAACATACGCACGTGGCTCATGTCAACGGTATTGTAGTCGCGACCGCTTTCCACGGCACCATATAGCGCAAAATGCTTGACACAACTCATCAGTCGGTCAGCATCAGCCATGTCACTACCCTGATAGCCGCGGACCATAGCCGCACCGAAGAGACCTGCGAGCAATGGGTCCTCGCCACTGCCCTCGCTGATGCGTCCCCAGCGGGCATCCAAAGCGACATCCACCATCGGACTGAATGTCCATGCAATGCCGTCGGCACTGGCTTCGTGTGCAGAGATACGTGCCACCTCTTCAGCTGCATCCAGATCCCATGAGCATGACAGTGCCAAAGGAATGGGAAAGACCGTTTCATAGCCATGAATGACATCCATGCCGACAAGTAGCGGAATGCCCAGTCGGCTTTGCCTAACGGCGATGTCCTGCAAGGCGCGAATTTTGTCAGCTCCCTTGATATTGAACACGCCTCCGATATCTCCTCGCGCTATGGCACCCCCGATATGAGTGCCCTGAGCCTGACCCGTAGTGATGTCGCCTGCCACCTGTAGATTCAGTTGGCCCAGTTTTTCGTGCAGCGTCATGCGTCTCATCAATGCTTCTACGAAAGTTTGCCCCTCTGTGTTGATGGGAGCAAGGGGTTGAGCAGATACCGATGCAACCGCAGGGAGAAGGAAACAGATAAATGTGGTAAAGAGAAATGAATGGTAGCGTTTCATCATAGCATAAATCAATGCAGATAAACAGTTTCTGAATGTTGTTGTCCATCGGGCTTGACGACCGTGTGGATAAAAAAGCCCTTGCCAGGGCGGGCCACTTGGCGACCGCTCAAATCATACCAGACCTCAACCCGTTCACCCTTCGCACGTTGCCCATCGTACATATCCAATTGCTCTATGCCCACCATTGCGTCATTATAGATGCGCAGCCAGTTGAGCCGAAGGTCGTTGGATGCATAATTGGAGAGTTCGAGCGTGTGTTGGCCAGCCTTGAGTGTAATCAGGTAGTCCAGCGTCTGCCACTCACCTGCTGTTGGCTTCAAGGTGCGAACACCTCCGACCACACGACCATCTACCTTGGTGCGGAACCGGACATTGGCGGCACTCTCCAAGGTGTTGGCTCTCAGTTGCAGATAGTAGGTGCCGTCGGCAGGAACTTCTATCTGATAGGTGGCAAAACCGTTTTTGGGCATGGCGGCAATGTCAATCGGTGCCACGGCCTCGGCATCTGTAGTGGGACGCAGGCGCACAACCTGCTCGTCGGTGGATGCATCCACATAGTCTTTAGCTGCAATCGTGTCGCCGGCAGCATAATAGCGCGATGTGTCGAAGTCAGACATATACACATAGACCATGCCCAAGTCCGACAGGCGGGTATTTGCCAGATTGGAGAAGACGCGGAAGAAGGGGGACGTGTTCACATTGTCGCGCCCGTTAGCCATGAACCAAGCATAGCCCTCCACCATCTCACTTTGTTCAAGATATTGCACCTTCTGCGTCATCTGGTCAATCTGAAAGTCCTCGGTCAGGTTCCACGGATACTCGTCGTAGTTCCATGCACAGAACTCAGTGAGCATCATGGGCTTCTTTCCGTAAGTATCAAAGTACTGTACCAGATGCGGGTACTTGCCATAAACATCCGTCTTCGTACGGTCGTAGAGGTCCTTGTAAAACATCTCCGCAGCATACCATTTGATAGCAGATGCCCAGTTCATGTAGCCATGCAGGGCAAGGCAGTCGAAGTGAGCTGTGGGGTAAGCCTCGATGAAAGCGTCAAGCCATTCGTAGATACCCCATACGCGTCCGCCCACTTCCGTTGAAGAGAAGTTAAGGGCAGGTGCCACCAGTCGCAGGCCAAAGTCCTCGGCTATGCGTTCCAGTTTAGGCCATGCTTCGGCAGCTTTCTGTGGAGTCATGGCAGCTTGGTCTGCGAAGTTGGGCTCGTTGAAGCCCAGCAGATAGCGTGTTTCGGGGTGAGCCGTCAGATACGTGCGCAGGGCGGACTCATCGAACCAGTCGTTCCAGCACATCGGCACGAAAGTGATACCACCTTCCGTCCGCAATCCAGCCAACTCTACTTGTGGGCGAATGCTCCAGTTGTAAATCCATGCCACGCCTGGTCGCAGCAGGCGCAGAGCGGTGGCATTCATGCGTTGTGCACCCTCGTCCCATCCCAGCCCGCGCTTGATGCTGCGGGCTGAGGCGGTAAGGACCGAGAGGATGGCTATCGTGATTGTCAGATAGTATTTCATCTTTTATTCCTTTATATTAATCACATACTCTGGAAGGGAAATGATCCCTGAAAGCACATTCTGCAAACTTTGTTTGTAAAGTTAGTGATTTCTTCTGACTTTACGTTCATTCTGCACGTTTTTCTTGCAGAATGTGCTTGCTTTTTAACATATATTTAGCCGAATTGACTTCTCAACTTGCCATTATTTGTTTCGATTAAAAGAAAAACGGTCGGATTCTTACGTTGTAAGTTTAGGTTTAAGTTTAGATGTTCTTATATATAATAAGGTATAGTAAACCCTAACCATAGTGATTGAGTTTACTTTTTGAGTTTAGAGATGCATATGTATTATACATGGGTAAACATAAACCTAAACTTGCTTGATATAAGTTTCCTGGATCTAAATTTCTCTTTTTTCTGAGGAAGTACCAATCACCATTGTTCCCTCCCCTCTCGCTCACCTTTTCCTTTGACTGATAAACCAGTCTTCGACGAAAAGAAAAAGATCAAACCGTCTGCCGTTTCTGCTTTCGCAAGTCGATGAAAATAAGTTGCGATGATGGAATGCTTTTTATTTCCCCCT
>JAFTEX010000020.1 GCA_017453445.1 Bacteroidaceae bacterium | reverse complement strand
GCAGGCACAGGCCAAACTGATTGGCATCTACTTCTGCCAGCACGGGAATATAGTCAGCCTGCCTCCCTTCGTTGGCGAAGGGCAGGCAGGCTGTGTACACCTTATCTATAATCTGTCCGTAGTCCATCACTTAATTTGTTTCACCTAAATTCCGCAGCACTTTAATTTAACTTTATTCATAAGTTCCTGAGCAACAAAAAGTTCTTTGACGCGCGAAGCGGCAAAGCCGGGCGGCCCAGGATTTTGCCATGTCAGAATTTTCACTTACCTTAGTGCTGCAATTCAAGACAAGCAAAATCATCAATGACATGGCAAAGGTACAAAAATTATTTATACCCACAAGCAAACCGGGGTAAAAGCTTCAATTTTGTGTCCTTATTTCTGTCTTTTGCAATTCTTAAGGTGCCGGCAGTGTCGTTGTTGGAAGTTCTTGCTAAGGCAAACGTCTCCTTCGTCGCCGAGCGGAAATCACCTTAACAGATTTCTACTTGTCCGCTCGGCCTTGCCGCTTTTGAGTTAGAGCTTACACCCCTTCCCCACAGGGTTGTATGCAGCAAATACAAGCCCATCCTGAAGCGCAAAAGCCTGCAAGATGCAGGCCTTTCTTATAGGGGCTGCGAGCCTCACAAATGCGTCAGAATGTAAAACATTTGCGTCAAAATACATATAAATATTTATATGTATGCAAATGTCTTACATTTTGGAACAAAATAACATCACGCATATAGAAAGTAATCCATAATTTTGTGACCAAAACCATATCACAAAACAAACGATTATGAAAAAAACACTCCTTTTCGCAGTCGCTGCCCTGGCACTCACCGTCCAGGCCAAGGCTGAAAACTGGATGGCCCGGCTCTCCGACCGCCAGTATGTATGCACAGTTTCCATCCCCGGTTCACACGACTCTGCCACGGGCAGCGGATGGGTGTCCGCTACGGGAGCCACCTACTCCCAGGCTCAGGACATCGACATCGCCACACAGCTGAACATCGGCATCCGAGCCTTTGACTTCCGCCCCGCCGAACAGAGTGGCTACATGAGTTGCAACCACGGCACCAGCGTGACCAAGCTGCGCTTTGAGAACGTGCTGACCCAACTCTGCGAGTTCTTGGAGGCTAACCCCTCGGAGTTCATCTTCATCCATCTGCTCAAGGGCACGGGCAGCAACTACATCAGCCGTGTGGAAGCCGTCTTGCAGAAGGCCGAATACCAGCCCTACTTCATCAACTTCCGCAAGGACCTGACCGTGGGCGAGATGCGCAAGCACATCCTCATCGTCAGCCGCGACTGGGATAACTGGGACAACCAGACCGTGCTGAAGGGAGCCGGCGGTTGCTTCGGATGGTGGGACGAGACCTCCAAAGTGGCCGACCCCGACAATTCCGACTCCTACATACTCTCCCCCGACGGCAACAGCGGCAACATCGTCATGCAGGACCTGGCCAACACCACGCCATCCGGCAAACTGAACGAGAAGATGCAACTGATGACTCAGCTGCTCGACTGGAGCACGTCGCACATCACCGCCACATCAGGCGACTGCCGCTGGGTGTTCAATTTTGCCTCGGCCTACTCAAAGACCAGCCTGGGCATATCCACCAGTAATGGCTACCGCGACAATGCCACCTACACCAATCCGCTCATCATCAACTATCTCGCCACCCACTCCGGCCCCACGGGCATCGTCCTCATGGACTACGTGGGTGTGGCCACGAGCAACGGATACAACGTGCGCGGCGACGAAGCCGTACAGGCCATCATCGACAACAACTTCAAGCCTCTCAGCAATCCCTACCTCTATCGCCATGACCAAGACCTGCCCTGGCTCCACCGCACCTCGCCCAGCATGGCCGACTACAACAACGACGGACGGATGGACATCTACTTCGGCGGGCAGGTCTGGGACGGCAACCACGCCTGGGACGTGACGGGACGCCTCTGCACCCAACTCTCCGACGGCACTTTCAGCATAGAGGACAGTTACGCCAGCGGTGGGACGGGCACCCACGGACTGCCACCCTCGGTCTACAACTACTCGCGCTGGATTGACTACAACAACGACGGCAACCTCGACTTCTTCCTCCACTCGGGCGACTGCGACAACTGGCAACTCGGCAACAAGACGTTCCTCTACCGCAACAACGGCCCCAGCCAGGGCTACACCTTCTCGCTCGTAGAGAACACGCCCTTCCTCAGCGGAAGCAACGAGCACCCCGAAAGTTTCAATGCGTCGAACAACAGCAGCGTCTCCTTTGCCGACTACGACCGCGACGGATTCGTCGACGTCGTGCAGCAGACGTGGTTCGGCGACGAAGGCCGCACAGCTGCCGTCTTCCACAACAACGGCGACGGCACCTTCACGCGCGCCCTGGACCTTACCAAGATGACACACGGAAGCGTCACCTTCGGCGACCTGGACAACGACGGCTGGCCCGACATCGTAGAAACGGGATGGGAGGATGCTAACCACTACTGTGAGTTCTATATCTTCCGAAACCAGGGCGACGGCACATTTGAGTCCCTGCGCATGACCGACCAAAACTTCGTAGGCATGTGCAACAGCGATGTCTGCCTCGTGGACCTCAACGGCGACGGACGGCTCGACATCGTCACCGCAGGCAACAACGGCGGCAAGCGCACCGACATCTACCTGAACCAGGGCAACTTCTCGTTCACCCACGTCACCGACCACGGCATGGTGGGCATCGACGAAGCCACCATCCATGCCGCCGACATCAACTACGACGGCCGCCCCGACCTCATCTTCACCGGACAGGCCGACACCCAAACGCAAGTATCCACCTCCGAGACGGGCGACGGATGGGGCATCCGCGCCTATCTGCAGCAGGCCGACGGCACCTTCTCGCTGATGGCACGCACGGGTCTGACCCTCCTGTGGCAGGGCGGCATTGCCCTGGGCGACCTGTCAGGCCGCAACACTGTCGACCTCTTCCTTGTGGGCAACAACAATGCCTGCACCTACCACCTCTTCGACGCGCCCACCAAGGCTCCCTCTGCCCCCTCTGGCGTGCAGGCCGTGAAGAACGCCGACGGAAGCCTCACCGTCACCTGGCAGGCCGCTTCGGAGGAGGGACTTGCCGCTTCGGCCCTTTCCTATAACGTCTACGTGCGCGACGACGAGACGGGAGCCATCAGCATGTTGCTGCCCGCCGACACCCAGACGGGACGGCTGAGGACGCTGCAAGACATGCAGAACACCGTGCGCGGCACGCTCTCCTACACCATGAAGCCGCAGACGGGCAAACGGTTCACCATCGGCGTGCAGACGCTCGACCCGTCCTACGTGCCCAGCGCCTTCGCCACCACCACCCTGTCCTTCGCCACCCCGGGGGACGTCAACAAGGACGGAACCATCTCCATCGCCGACGTGACGGCACTCGTGAACATCATCCTGGGCAAGGACGACGGCGAAACACCGCAGTTCGACCATTCGGCCGCCGACGTGAACGAAGACGGAAGCGTCTCCATCGCCGACGTGACGGCTCTCGTGAACATCATCCTGGGAAAGAGCTGAACCTCGCTCCCGGGAATCCGACACAGAACCAGAGACTGAACAATCAAAAAAAAGCCCTCCTCATGAAACGAACCATCCTGTCCCTCGTGGCACTGGCCTTCTGTCTCATCTCCCATGCCGAAACACGCTCATGGAGCCACAGCGGCTGGACACTGACCTTCGACACCAGTTCGAAGTACCAGACACTGAGTTACAACGGCACCTCGCTGTTCACCAACCTCTATTGCTCGGCCAACTATTGGCTCGTGAGCGGCGGCAACGAAGTGACGCTCACCTCCACCAGTGCCGCCTCGGCCAGCGTGGCGGAGGCCGACGTCAGCGACAGTTTCGGTACGGGGCGGCAGATTCGTTTCACCTACACCTTCTCAGGCGGAGGCTCGCTTGTGCAGGACATCCGCTTCTATACGGGGGTGCCCTACCTGGTGACCCAAGTGACCGTGCGCCACACGAGTGGAGCCGTGAAGTCGAACGCCATGTACCCCCTGTGCACGACGACTACGTCGAACCTCATGAACGGCAGCTCAAATACGGACAACCGCATGTTGTGGGTGCCCTTCGACAACGATGAATACGTCAACTACCAGAGCCGCAAACTCACCACGACCCATGACTCCCACAACGTCATCGCCGTGTTCAACGGCAGCACGCGTCAGGGACTGGTGGCCGGGGCCGTGGACCACGACCACTGGAAGAGCGTGGTCTCCGTGACGGGCAAGAACTACTACCAGATTACCGCCTTTGCACTGCGCTCGGGGTTCACCGACTCCTTCTCCCACGACAGCGGCATGAGCCACGGCAAGGTGCAGGGCACGGAGGTGAGCAGTTCGCGCTTCATCGTCGGGTGGTTCAGCGACTGGCGCGAGGGCATGGAAACCTACGGACAGGCCTGTGCCCGCGTGGTGAAGCCCTGGGCCTGGCACGGCAGCAAGCCCGTGGGGTGGAACTCGTGGGGCGGCATGCAGACCAACATCCAGTATGAGAACCGCGACGCCTGCGTGACCCACATCGCCGAGTACCTCCACGACCAGTTGCAGGCCAACGGCTATCACGACCCCGACGGACGAGTGGTCTTCGGGCTGGATTCGTGGTGGGACTTCGTGGGCGACGACAACGTGCGCCGCATCTTCTCCTACTGCCGCGCCAACCACATGATTCCTGGCGGATACTTCGGCCCGTGGTGCGACTGGGGCAGCGATCCCAACAGCGTGGCAGCCACGGTCGACGGGACGACCTATTACTACCGCGACATCTTCCTGAAGCAGAACGGAAGCTACAAGCAACTGGACGGAGCCTACTGCCTCGACCCCACCCATCCGGCCACCCTGCAGAAGATGCGCGAGGGCGTGGCACGCTGGAAGAGCCTGGGCGTGCAGTTCCTCAAGATTGACTTCCTGTCGCAGGGAGCCATCGAGGCCGACTCGTGGTACGCTCCCCACATCCACACAGGCATCGAGGCCTACAACTATGGCATGGAACAGTTCAAGGCCGAGCTGCAGAAGCAATTCGGCGAGGGAAACCTCTTCGTCGACTTCTCCATCTCGCCCATCTTCCCCTTCCAGTACGGCCACTCGCGCCGCGTCTCGTGCGATACGTACAACATGATTGGCGAAACGAAGTACTGCATGAACTCATCCTCCTTCGGATGGTGGACCGACCAGTTCTACTTCGCCAACAACCCCGACCAGCTGGGCATGATAGGCATCAACACCAGTGGCAGCACCAACCGCAACTCGGCCACCGAGGGCGAGAACCGCGCCCGACTGACCAGCGGTGCCGTGACGGGCATGTTCATGCTGACCGACAACTTCAGCGGCACCGACTACACCGAGACCGGCAAGAAGACCAACACGGCACTGAGCAAGACACGCGCCGAGAAGTTCATCAAGGGCAATACGAACCTGATGCACCTCGTCAACACGTGTCGCGCCTTCCGCCCCGTCTTCGGCCACCATGCCGGAGAGAGCGGTGCCGAGAACTACTTCACCTACGAGACCTCGCAGTACGTCTACCTGGCCTGCATCAACTACTCCAGCACCCGCATCAGCAACTACGGAGTCTACTTCTCCGGCCACCTGGGCATCGACCCTGGCAACGTGGGCGACGTGATTGAACTTTGGGGTAACAGCGTGAGCAAGGACAACGACAAGATAAACGTCACGTGTGCCGCCAAGGATGCCGTCATCTACCGCATCACGAAACGAAACGGCACCGACGACACGCCCGAGGCCCTGCCTGCCAACGTCTATGAAAAGAAGCAGGAACTCAACTGGCTCCACCGCTGTACGCCCAGCATTGCCGACTACAACAACGACGGGCGGATGGACATCTACTATGGCGGTGAAGTCTGGGAGGGTACCTACGCCTGGGATGTGGCAGGACGGCTCTACACGCAACTGCCCGACGGCTCCTTCACCGAAGAGACCGCACACGCCAGCGGCGAGACGGCTCCCCACGGGCTGCCACCCTCGGTCTACGGCTACTCCCGATGGTTCGACTATAACAACGACGGCAACCTCGACTGCTTCCTCGTCACCCGCTCGGACAACAACCTGCAGAACGGCGACCAGTCCCTGCTATACCGCAACGGCGGTGCCGCCAATGGCTACAAGTTCTCGCTCGCTGGCGGAGCGTCGTTCATCAACGGAGCCAACGAACATCCCGACAGCCACAACTCTGTGAACAACCGCAGCGTCTCGTTTGCCGACTACGACCGCGACGGATTCACCGACGTCGTGCAACAGGCTTGGGGCAACGGCCGCGAGGCTGTGGTCTTCCACAACAACGGCGACGGCACCTTCACGCGAGCCGCAGAACTGACCAAGATGACCCACGGGGCCGTCGTCTTCGGCGACCTCGACAACGACGGATGGCCCGACATCGTGGAGACGGGCTGGGAGGATGCCAACCACTACGTGGAGTTCTACATCTTCCGGAACCTGGGCAACGGTTCGTTCGAGACCATGCGCATGACGGACCGCGGTTTTGTGGGCATGTGCAACAGCGACGTCTGCCTCGTGGACCTCAATGGCGACGGACGGCTCGACATCGTCGCCACGGGTAACAACGGAGGGGCACGCACGGACATCTACATGAACCAGGGCAACTTCTCGTTCACCCACGTCACCGACCATGGTATTGCTCCCACCGACGAGGGCACCATTCATGCCGCCGACCTCAATTACGACGGACGCCCCGACCTCATCATCACAGGCACGACGGGCGTGCAGATGAGCGACGCAGAGACGGACAACGGTGAAGGCACCCGCATCTACTTGCAGAATGCCGAAGGATACTTTGAACTGCGTGGCACCACCGGTCTGCCCATCATGTGGCAGGGCGGACTGGCACTGGGCGACCTCTCAGGCCGCAATGCCGTAGATGCCTTCGTCATGGGCAACGGCGTGGCCTCCGTGTTCCACCTGGCCCAGGCACCGACCACGTCGCCCTCCGCACCCACTGGCTTACAGGCCGTGAAGAACGCCGACGGAAGCCTCACCGTCACCTGGCAGGCCGCCTCGGAGGAGGGACTCGCCGCTTCGGCCCTTTCCTATAACGTCTACGTGCGCGACGACGAGACGGGAGCCATCAGCATGCTGCTGCCCGCCGACACCCAGACGGGACGGCTGAGAACGCTGCAAGACATGCAGAACACCGTGCGCGGCACGCTCTCCTACACCATGAAGCCCCAGACGGGCAAACGGTTCACCATCGGCGTGCAGACGCTCGACCCGTCCTACGTGCCCAGTGCCTTCGCCACCACCACCCTGTCCTTCGCCACCCCGGGGGATATCAACAAGGACGGAACCATCTCCATCGCCGACGTGACGGCACTCGTGAACATCATCCTGGGCAAGGATGACGGCGAAACACCGCAGTTCGACCACTCGGCCGCCGACGTGAACGAGGACGGAAGCGTCTCCATCGCCGACGTGACGGCTCTCGTGAACATCATCCTGGGAAAGAGCTGAACCTCGCTCCCGAAAAATAAGGTATTGGTTGGTTTTAAATTATTACTGTCCGCTAAACCATAATCCGCATAGCCCAACTTCTTGACCGTCAGAAGTTGGGCGTTTTCACATTCTTGTACAAGCCCCCTCAGTCTTTTCCCTCATCTTCTGGAGGTGCTTCAGATGCTTCCTCCAACAT
>JAFTEX010000106.1 GCA_017453445.1 Bacteroidaceae bacterium | reverse complement strand
ATGACTTACAACACCCAACGCGAGAAACTGCAGATGCCCGAGTACGGACGGGGCGTGCAGGATATGATTGACTACGCCGTCACGATTGCCGACCGCGAGGAGCGGCAGCGCTGTGCCGAAACCGTGTTCCGCATCATGCTGAACATGCAACCGCAGGTGCGCGAGCAGCCCGACTACCGGCAGCTCATCTGGGACCACATTGCCTACATATCGGGCTATCGGCTCGACATCGACTATCCGTATGCAGTGACCCGTCTGGGCGAGGGCGCAGAGAAGCCCACGCCCCTGAAGTATCCCATGAAGAGGATTCGCCAGCGTCAGTATGGCCACTACATCGAGGCCTCGCTGCACGAGCTCTCTGAGATGCCCGAGGGGCCGGAGCGCGACCAGATGCTTGCCCTTGTGGCCAACCAGATGAAGCAGAGCCTCTTCAACTGGAACCGCGATGCCATGGACGAGGAGAAGGTGGCGCACGACATTGAGCGATACACCGAGGGACGGGTGCACCTGGACCTCCAGAATTTCCGCTTCGCCCCCGTGCAGACACTGCCACGGCAGGACGGCGGCAAGAAGAAACGTAAGAAATAGGACCATCATGAGCAGTTTCATCATCGAAGGCGGACACTCGCTCCAGGGCGAAATCAGGCCGCAGGGCGCAAAGAACGAGACGTTGCAGGTGCTGTGTGCCACGTTGCTCACCTCGGAGCCGGTGCGCATCAAGAACGTGCCCGACATTGCTGACGTGAACAACCAGATACGCCTGTTGGGCGAGATTGGTGTGAAGACGACGCAAAACGGCCCCGGCGACTATACGTTCCAGGCCGACTCGGTGAATCTGGACTATCTCCAGAGCGACGATTTCCTCACGCGGTGCAGTCACCTGCGAGGCTCGGTCATGTTCCTCGGCCCGCTGCTGGCCCGCTACGGCGTGGCCTCGGTGTCGCGCCCGGGGGGCGACCAGATAGGGCGGCGGCGGCTCGACACCCACTTCCTGGGCTTCAAGAAGTTGGGGGCGGCGTTCGACTACGACCGTGAGCGCGGTGTCTTCGAGATAAAGGCACCGGACGGGCTGCGCGGGAGCTACATGCTGCTGGACGAGGCCTCGGTGACGGGCACGGCCAACATCGTCATGGCCGCCGTCTTTGCGCGCGGTACCACTATAATATATAACGCGGCCTGCGAGCCCTACCTGCAGCAGCTGTGCCTCTTGCTCAACCGCATGGGGGCGCGCATCGAGGGCATTGCCAGCAACCGCCTCGTCATCGAGGGCGTGACCTCGCTGCACGGAGCCGAGCACACCATCCTGCCCGACATGATTGAGGTGGGATCGTTCATCGGCATGGCGGCCATGTGCGGCCGCGGCGTGCGCATCAAGGACACGGGCTACGACCAGCTGGGCATCATCCCCTACACGTTCCGCCGGCTGGGCATCGAGGTGCGCCACGAGGGCGACGACATCTTCATCCCCGAGCAGGCGCACTACGAGATAGACTCCTTCATCGACGGCTCCTTCATGACGCTCTCCGATGCACCGTGGCCGGGGCTGACGCCCGACCTGCTGAGCGTCCTCCTGGTGGTGGCCACGCAGGCCAAGGGCTCCGTGCTCATCCACCAGAAGATGTTCGAGAGCCGCCTGTTCTTCGTCGATAAGCTCATCGACATGGGGGCGCAGATAATCCTGTGCGACCCCCACCGTGCCGTGGTCGTGGGCCACGACAAGCGCATGCCGCTGCACGCCGGGCGCATGACCAGTCCCGACATCCGCGCCGGCATCGCCCTGCTCATCGCTGCCATGTCGGCGCAGGGCACGAGCCAGATAGACAACATCGGCCAGATAGACCGCGGCTATCAGGACATCGAGGGACGGCTGAACGCCATCGGGGCACGAATAACGCGAGTGAAATAGGGATCTGCCAGCAGCAGACCCACCCCCGGCCCCTCCCTGTGAGGGAGGGGAGTAGATCCGGACATAAGGAATAGGGATATTACATATATATAATTAATGTATAAGAAGCAACAAGCAGCAGAAGTAACTGCCCCCCTCCCTGCACGGGAGGGGCAGGGGGAGGGTCTGCCCGCAGTATTCCCCATTGGCCGGCTGGGCAAGCCCCACGGCTACAGGGGCGAGATAGGCTTCTCGTTCACCACCGACGTGTGGGACCGCGCCGAGGCCGACTATCTCTTCCTCCTGCTTGACGGCCTGCTGGTGCCCTTCTTCCTGGAGGAGTACCGCTTCCGTGGCGAGCACTCGGCGCTGCTGAAATTCCAGGGACTGGACAGCATCGAGGCCCTGCAGGACATCGTCGGGGCGGAGGTCTATTTCCCCTACAGCCTCGTGTCCGAGGACGAGGAGGCGGACTACACATGGCAGTCGCTTGTGGGCTACCGCGTCGTGGACAGCGCGGCGGGCGACCTGGGCGCGGTCAGGGCCGTGGACGAATCGACGGTGAACGTGCTCTTCGAACTCGAGGACGGCCGTCTCCTGCCTGCCGTGGAGGCGTTCATCGAGGACATCGACCACGAGGGCCGCACGTTCTACATGCACCTGCCCGAGGGCCTGCTCGACCTTGCCTGACGTAGAAATCTGCAAGTTTTACTTGCAATTATACTTACTTATTCGTATCTTTGCCGCGTAGTGCGATGAATAATATCACACCCTCATGACACGCAGCATACGTATATATAGTAATGTAGGGACGGGCCGCGCCCATGTCATCGTACCGACACTGCCCATGTCGTCGTATCGACGCTGAAAAGTCATTACTAATGACGTTCTCGTGTCATTAGTAATGACGTTGTCATGTCATTAGTAATGAAGTTTTCGTGTCGTCGGTAATGACTTTCCCATGGGCACGTATAGATGTTTGCGGCATGGTGCTGACATTCGTATCTCTGAGACTTCGTCCCGAAGATGCTTCCGCTCTGAAAAAGTCAAGCATTGCTTGCTTTTTCGCTCGCTTATTCGTATCTTTGCACGCGATTTACGGAATCTATGAACTATGAATTGTGAACACAAGAAGAAGATAGCCATACTCGGCTCCACGGGCAGCATCGGCACCCAGGCGCTGGAGATAATCCAGGCCAACCCCGACCGCTACGAGGCCTACGTCCTGACGGCACGGCGGCAGGACGACCTCTTGATTCGCCAGGCACGCCAGTTCCGCCCCGCCCAGGTGGTCATAGCCGATGAGAGCCTCTACGAGCAGGTGCGCGACGCCCTCCAGGACCTGCCCATCCAGGTCTATGCCGGCGAGGAGGCCCTCTGCCAGGTGGCCCAGAACGGCGAGGTAGATATCGTGCTCACCGCCCTCGTGGGCTTCGCCGGACTGCGCCCCACCGTGGCCGCCATACGGGCCGGACGGCAAATCGCCCTGGCCAACAAGGAGACCCTGGTCGTGGCCGGCGAACTGGTTACCGAGCTGGCCATGCAGCACCGCGCCGCCATACTGCCCGTCGATAGCGAGCACTCCGCCATATTCCAGTCCTTGATGGGCGAGCAGTCGGAACTCGAGAAGATTATCCTCACCGCCTCGGGCGGCCCCTTCCGCACCATGTCGGCGGAGCAACTCGCCACCGTCACCCCCGAGCAGGCACTGCGCCACCCCAATTGGGACATGGGTGCCAAGATAACCATCGACTCGGCCACGATGATGAACAAAGGCTTCGAGGTCATCGAGGCCAAGTGGCTCTTCGGCGTCGAGCCGGAGCGGATACAGGTCGTCGTCCACCCCCAGAGCATCATACACAGCGCCGTCCAGTTCCGCGACGGAGCCGTCAAGGCACAGCTCGGCCAGCCCGACATGCGCGTCCCCATACAGCTCGCCTTCAGCTATCCCGAGCGCCTGCAGAGCACCTTCCCCCGCCTCGACTGGTACCACATGGCCGCGCTCACCTTCGAGGAGCCCGACCTGGACAAGTTCCCCTGCCTGCGCCTGGCCTTCGAGGCCATCCGCGCCGGCGGCACCATGCCCTGCACCCTGAACGCCGCCAACGAGGTCGTCAACCTCGCCTTCCGCCAGGGGCGGTGCACCTTCCCCCAGATGGCCGACGTCATCTCCAAAACAATGGAGCACACCACTTTCATTGCCCAACCTTCGCTCGACGACTACTTCGCCATCGACCGCGAGGCACGCCGCGTGGCCGAGGGACTGGTGATTAATTAAAAACCACAGATTCCGCAGATTACACAGATTCGGCTTTGCACAGCACAATCCCTGTCAGAATAAATCTGCGTAATCTGTGGTTATAAAAAGAACGGATAAGAATATAATCTGAGTAATCTGCGTAATCTGTGGTTATAAATAGAAGAATAATAGTATAAGAATATGAACGTAATATTGATTAAGGCCCTCCAGTTGCTGCTCTGTCTGTCGCTGCTCGTCGTCCTCCACGAAGGCGGCCACTTCGGCTTCGCCAAGCTATTCAAGACGCGCGTCCTGCGCTTCTACATGTTTGCCAACTGGGGCTTCCACCTCTTCAGCACCTACGACAACTGGTTTCGCCGGCTGCTGGGCAAGCCGCTCGTCACCCGCCGCGGCACGGAGGGGCAGAACTTCTTCCAGTGGCTCCGCAACCAGTGGTACCGCCTCACCGGCCGTAAAGACAAGGTTGTGACCGAGAACATCGGCAACAAGGAATACGACCCCCAGGCCGGCACCGAATACGGCATCGGCTGGCTCCCCATCGGCGGCTACGTGGCCATCGACGGCATGATAGACGAGACCAACCAGCGGCTCGAAGGCGAGGCCAAGCCGTGGGAGTTCCGCGCCAAGCCAGTGTGGCAGCGCTTTCTCATCATGTTCGGCGGCGTGCTCATGAACCTCGTCACCGCCTTCGTCATCTACTGCGGCATCATGTACTTCGTCGGTGAAGACCGACTGCCCATGCAGCACATCCGTCAAGGCTTTGCCTATAATCAGGAGGCCGAGGCACTGGGCTTCCGCGACGGCGACATACCCGTGCGCATCGACGGGCACGACATCGAAGGCTGGAGCGGCGCCCTGCTGCAGGACATCTCCAACGCCGCCGAGGTCACCGTCCTGCGCGATGGCAAGGAGCTTACGCTCGCCATGCCCGAGGACGGGCTCAACCTGCTCTCCATGCTGCGCAACGTGCCCCCCTTCATGGTCATGGCCACCCCGACGCTCATCGACAGCGTCGCCCCCGGCACCCCCGCCGCTCGCGCCGGCATCGCCCCCGGCTCGCGCATCTTGGCCGTCGATGGCACGCCCGTGCGCTACTGGAGCGACTACGACTCCCTCTTCGTACGCCGTCAGGACGTGCTCTCGGCCTCCGACTGCACCCGTGCCGACAGCCTCCGGCTGCGCCGCCTGACACTCGTCCTCATGCGCCCCGTTGACAGCCTCACCGTCGCCACGGCCAATCCCGAGCTGGATGCCGCCACCTCCGCCACGGCCCAGGCCCATCTGGATGCCACCACCCAGGCCACGGCCCTGTCCGCCACGGCCCATCCGGCCTTCCGCACCGACACCGTCACCCTCGAGCTCGGCCCGGACTATCTCATGGGCGTCATCCGCCACAGCAACCTTGCCGACTACGAGGTGGAGCACGTCACCTACACCCTGCTCTCCAGCATCCCCGCCGGATTCAAGTACGGCTGGCGCACACTCGTCAACTACATCGACAGCATGAAGTACGTCGCCTCGAAGGACGGCGCTCAGGAGGTCGGCTCCTTCATCGCCATCGGCGACATGTTCCCCTCCTCGTGGGACTGGCTCCGCTTCTGGAACCTCACCGCCCTCATCAGCATCGTCCTGGCCGTCATGAACATACTGCCCATACCGGGCCTCGACGGCGGCCACATCGTCATCCTGCTCTACGAGGCCATCACGGGCCGCCAGCCCAGCGAGCGTGTCCTCGTCTGGCTCCAGTACATCGGCATGGCCCTCCTCCTTGCCCTCATGCTCCTGGCCTTCGGCAACGACATCAGGCGCTTCATATTGTAAGGAAAGGCCCCACCAATGAAGAAACTCCTGCTCAACCAGTAAATAGACTCCTGTTCATCCTATGAAGAAACTCCTGCTTCTCATACCTATTATATATATCGCGTGCGCACATGAGCCCGACCCCGAACAGCAGGGCCGCCAGATGCTCCGCGAGGCACGTCAGCTATATGCCGATGGCAACTACGAAGCCAGTCGCGACACGATACTCTCGCTGCGCCGCCGCTTCCCCACGGCCCTCGATGCCCGCCGCCAGGCCATCCTGCTCATGGACAGCATCGAACTCCAACTGGCCCAGGGCGACTCGCTGAAGCAAGAGTTTTTTCGCCGCAAGCTGGAGCATGACCTGAAGGGATTAGGGAATAAAGATTAGGGAATAGGGAATAGAGATTAGGGAATAGAGATTAGGGAATAGAGATTAGGGATTAGAGCCTATGCGACAGATAACCACACGTGAGATGCAACAACTGCTTGCCGCCCCCATCTTCCACGAGATAGGGCAGACGGCGGACGAGATGGGCCTTGAGGTCTATCTCGTGGGCGGCTACGTGCGCGACCTCTTTCTTGAGCGCCCCTCGAAGGACATCGACTGCGTCGTGGTACAGCCTCACCCCCAGTCCCTCTCCGCGGGGGAGGGGAGTGACCACCCTGTCACCCCAGGCATCTCTCTCGCCCGAGCCCTGAAAAAGAAACTCGGCCGCCAGGCCCACCTCTCCGTGTTCAAGAACTTTGGCACGGCGCAACTACAGACCCACCCCCAGCCCCTCCCTGGGAGAGAGGGGGGCAGTCACCACATTGTGGATGAGGGCTCACAAGAGACAAATGTATATACTCCCCTCGCTACAAGAGAGGGGGCGGGGGTGAGTCTTGAGTTCGTCGGTGCCCGCCGTGAGAGCTACAGCCACGACTCGCGCAAGCCCATCGTGGAGGACGGCACGCTGGAGGACGACCTCGACCGCCGCGACTTCACCATCAACGCCCTGGCCGTCTGCCTCAATCATGACCGCTTCGGCGAGCTCATCGACCGCTTCGACGGTCTGCTTGATATGGAGGACCGCCTCATAGCCACGCCCCTCGACCCCGACATCACCTTCTCGGACGACCCGCTGCGCATGATGCGCTGCGTCCGCTTCGCCACCCAACTCCGTTTCCAGATTGAGGACGAGACACAGGAAGCCCTCGTGCGCAACGCCGAGCGCATCAAGATTATCTCCCAGGAGCGCATCATCGACGAACTGAACAAGATTATGCTCTCGCCGCGCCCCAGCATCGGCTTCATCGAACTGGACCGCGCTGGTCTCCTGCCCCTCATCTTCCCCGAACTTGCCGCCCTGCAGGGCGTGGAGGTGCGCAACGGACGCGCCCACAAGGACAACTTCTACCACACACTGGAGGTGCTGGACAATGTGGCGAAAGCCACGCAAAAGACTCCCCCCCAACCCCTCTCTTGTAGCGAGGGGAGTGGTCAGCATTTTGAGGAGCAGAACCCTCAAGAGGATAATGTATCTGCCCCCCTCTCTACAAGAGAGGGTTTTGGGGGGAGTCCGCTTTTCCTTCGTTGGGCCGCCCTGCTCCACGACATCGGCAAGCCACGTTCCAAGCGATGGGAACCGCAGGTGGGCTGGACCTTCAAGAACCACAACTACATCGGGCAGAAGATGGTGGCCCCCATCTTCCGCCGCCTGAAGCTCCCCTTGGACGAACGGATGCACTACGTGGAGAAGCTCGTCGGCCTGCACATGCGCCCCATAGCCATTGCCGACGACGAGGTGACCGACTCGGCTGTGCGCCGCCTGCTCTTCGAGGCCGGAGAGGACATCGACGACCTGATGCTCCTGTGCGAGGCTGACGTCACCAGCAAGAACCACGAGCGCAAGCAGCGATTCCTACAGAACTTCCAGCTCGTCCGCGAAAAGCTGGCCGACCTGCAGGCCCGCGACAACTACCGCACCTGGACAAACCCCATCACCGGGGAGGAAATCATGGAGACCTTCGGCCTCCAGCCCTGCAAGGAAATCGGTCTCTTGAAGCAAGCCATCAAGGACGCCATCTGGGAGAGCCAAATCCCCAACACCCACGAGGCCGCCCGCGAGTTTATGCTCCAGGAGGCAGAGCGCATGGGGCTGAAGCCCGTAAATGATTGAAACACCCAAAATGAAGTAAACGAAGGTGTGTTAAGAGACATTTATATTTATGACTACGAATTCCACAAATTAAACGAATTTTCAATTGAATGATAATTAGGCGATAAATAATTCGTTTAATTCGTGGAATTCGTAGTTGTCATATTAAACGGGGCTGTGTCGTTCATTTCGACATAGCCCCGTTTGTTTTGTTATGGTCTTTTCTGCTTCATCAGTTTTCGCAAGAAACGTTCCCCCGTGGGCAGCATCAGCCGATGCCCCTCAGCGTTGAGGTGGGCATGGTCGTCGGGGGCCTGGAAGTATTGGCGGCGGAAGTCGTCGTCCTCCACGCGGATGGGACTGTGCTTGGTATCGAGTACGGGAATGCGGTGGCGGCGACAGACCTTGCGGATAGTCTTGATGACAGGTTCGAAGCCTGGGCGACGGACGTGCCACGGGGTGACGAATCCAATCCGTGCCCGGGGGTACTTCTCACGCAAGCGTTGACAGAGCAGGGAGAGGGAGTCGCGGAACATGCGGAGCGAGTCGCGGTTGCAGCCTGCGAGCGTGGCATCGTTGTGCCCGGCAATGACCAGGACGATGTCGGCCGTGTCCGTCATTTCGGCATATCGCTTCACCATGCGTGGGCCGAAACGCGCACGGTCCCATGCCACGCTGGAACCGTTACGTCCATAGTTGTGATACTTGAGTCCCAGTTGTTGGGCAGCCAGATAGTGCCACGTCTCCTGCTTGGGCCGACGGTGGTTGGCGACATAGCTGTCGCCGAACACCACAAGCGTCTGCCCCTGCACCAGCAGGCAGGCAAGGCACAGGCTCAGCAAGAGCGTCAGCCTTCTCATTTCAGCTTGTTCCACCCCCAAAGGAGGACGCAGGCACCCACGACGGCCACGACGATTTCGCCGGCCCAACTGTAGGCCTGCAGCCCGAATTGCTGGAACAACCAGCCGCCGAAGCATCCGCCGACGAGGCCGAGGAAGAGGTTGACAAGACAGCCCTTGCCCTGGCCGTCGGTGAGTTTCGAGGCAATGAAGCCGGCAATGATGCCTGAGATGATTCCGATAATCATGTTACAATGTGTTTTTGTTCGCGTTTCGTGGCGTAAAGGTACTGCTTTTTCTGGAACTTTGCAAGGTTGGCGTGCAAAATTTGCTCCAGTTCAATCCGCACCGCACTTTGGGCAGCGACCTCGCGTGTGGAGTGGGGCATCGCACCGCCTGCAACGGAAGTGTGCCCTGTGGCAGCGCCAATACCGACCGACGGCCACGGCCATGTAGACCATCAGCAGGAAATAGCCGAGGAAATACATCGTGGCGAAGGAGAACAGCAGGTAGAGTGCCCCGAGAACAGCCAGGAGCGAGAGCGTGTAGAGTATGGCCTCGGTGGCTGGCAGGCAGCGGCGGATGTCGTCGAGCGATGCGATGAACAGAATGACGATGAGCCAGGAAAGTCCGAGAAACAGCGAGAGCATCGTGGGCAACCCGAAGGGGTTGAGCGTGGGATTATAGTAGAAGTGTGCCCACAATTCGGGCATGAAAATCTGGATGGTCGTGTATAGCACCGTGGCACTTGCAAAGGCCAGGCAGAGCAGCATGGGGTAGGGGGAGGCGATGTCGTGGATATGGACGAGGGGGAGGGGCTTTTCCTTTCCGTGTTTTACGATTCTCTTTCCGCTTCTCAATATCCCGCCAATCAGGGCCATGAAGCAGAGAGCCAGGGCGGCGATGACGTGACTGTCAGAAAAGAGATGAATGCCCTGCGAGATGGGGTCGTCGGGAACCACGGACTGGAGCAACGTGGACTCGTGGACCCACCCCTGCGTCATTTGGTCGCGGGCCACCTTCACCCACACGCTGTCGAGCGAGTCTTCGGGAATAATCTCAATCTGTGCCACCACAAGCGGTTCGCCGCGATAGACCATCATGCTGTCTGACGTTTCTGGCACGATGAGCATGTGCATGGGACGCGCCTCCTGCAAGACGAGGCTGTCTGCCGTGAGCAGGAAGTTGTAGTCCACGTCGTAGTGACGTTCCCTGCCGTCCACCTCTCTCATGGCCGAGGGTTTGCATCCTGTCAGTAGCAGGAACAGCGGTGCGAATAGTAAAAAAGAATATCTCATAACGTTACAACCTTACAGCCTTACAATCTCTCTCTCCGCATACACTTCCATCTGGCACTTTCGGCAGTCGAAACGCAAGCGGAAACGTCGTCCGTTGGCCAAGCGTAGGAAGAGGGGCGAGGCGGCAGGGGCGATAACAGAGTTGTCTGCACTTTGCACTTTGCACGCTTCACTGTGAACAGTGAACTTTGCACTTTCCACGGGCCCCGAGGGTGCCTTACGGCACATTCCCAATTCGTAGCGTATGCAATAGCGGCAAGTCATAATCAGCGGTTCGTCCCCGATGTCCTTGGGGGCAACCTCCATGGCCCACTGCACCTGCTTGGCTCCGTGGTCGAGGTAGAACTGGCGGGCTTCGTGGTTCGCCACGTTGGAGAGGTAGGAAATGGACCCTCCCCCCGCCATCCCTTGTAGGGAGGGATTGGTTGCACTTTGGGAATCTTCGGATGTTGAGGACGAGACATCTTTCTCCCTTCCTACAAGGGAGGTCTGGGGGAGGGTCTTTCTTCTCCATTCTCCCAACACGCTGCCCGGGATGAACCAGTTCTGTGACATCTGGATGTCTACGCCCGTGGTCTCGTAGGGCGTGTCGCCGAGACGCGAAAGTTGACGCTCGATCTGTTCCGTCTGTGGACTGCGTGCCAGTTCATGAGGATATTCAAATGTCTGTTCCGTCGTGTCCCCGTCCTCGCGAGTCAGGCGAAGCAGGAACCCTTCGGGAACCTCCTTTAGCAACCAACGGACGTTGATTTTCCTCACCGCCGTAGGTTTCGACAGTTGTTGCTCGAACTCCTGGTCGTGGTTGCGGTAGAGTTCCCCTCTTATCCCCCCATGAGGGGGGAAGGTGGAGCCGTCAGCGAGATAAATCCGATTGCCTTCCACACGATTCACGCGGAATCCCTCCAACTGCCCTTCCTCGTTGATATAGCAAAGGCCATCGCCGTTGTGAAGCCCCCATAAGGAAATTTCACGTTGTGAGAAGTCCCCCCTCATGGGGGGATTCTGGGGGGCTGTAAGGGGCTCTCCCATGCTCTTGGGCGTATAGATGTTTGCCATGTCCGGCGTGCGCCCATGGAGAAAGTAGTTTGTGAACAGACGGTTGAAGGACTTTGCCGCGTTGGGCGTGAACGCAATTGTCTCGTGTCCGAGACTGCTGCGGCGGTATTCAGGGCGGCGGCGGAAAATCTCGTCGAGCCGTTGGCGGTAGTATGCAACAACATTCTTCACATAGCTGACATCCTTCAGCCGCCCCTCAATCTTCAGACTCCTTGCACCGGCATCGAGCAGGGCCTCCAACTCATTGCTACGGTTCATGTCGCGCAGCGAAAGCAGATGCTTCTGTCGTACAATGATACGCTCCCCTTGTTCCTTGCTCCCTGCCCCTTGACCCTCTATTAGGTCGAAGGGCATGCGGCAGAACTGGGCACACTCCCCTCGGTTGGCCGACCGGCCGAAGCAATGCTGCGAGGCGTAGCACTGTCCGTTGTACGACACACAGATGGCACCATGTACGAACACTTCCAGCCTTACATCGGGCACCTTCTCATGTATCTTCCGAATCTCCTCCAGTGTCAGTTCGCGGGCCAGTACCACTTGCTCAAAACCCAGGTCGCGCAACCACGCCACCTTTTCCGCCGTGCGGTTGTCCATCTGCGTGCTGGCGTGCAGTCTTAATTGTGGATTCTTGCCCCGCTTCGCTTTGCAAGCGTCCCCTGGGGCCGAGCGGTGAATTGTGAATTGTGAATTGACCAGTGCCATGTCCTGCACAATCAATGCGTCCACGCCTGCCTCCGCCAGTTCCTCCATGAGGTGCCGGGCCTCGTCAAGTTCATGGTCGTAGAGAATGGTGTTGAGCGTGACGTAGACTTTGACTTTATACGTGTGTGCAAAGCGAACCAACTCGGCAATGTCCTCCACCGAGTTGCCTGCCGCCGCTCGTGCCCCGAACTTCGGGGCACCGATATAGACGGCATCCGCTCCGTGGAGTATGGCTTCGCGTCCCGTCTTCAGGTCGCGTGCAGGTGCCAGCAGTTCTATGTGGGAAGGTTCGGAGTTAGTCATGGTTCCAGTTGATTGTCAATGTAGTTTAACAAACGTCGGTAGAACGGATGCCGGGAAAGCGTGGGGCGATGACCGACGAGCAAGACTTTCATGCGAGCTCGGGTGATGGCCACGTTCATGCGGCGCAGGTCGCGCAGGAATCCCACCTCGCCCGTGTCGTTGCTGCGCACCATTGAGATGACGATGATGTCGCGCTCCTGGCCTTGGAAACCGTCGACGGTGTTGATGGTGATGAGCCGACGGAAAGGCTTCCAGAAGGCATCCTGCTTCAGCATCCGGCGCAATAGGGTCACCTGGCCGCGATAGGGGGATATGATGCCCACGTCCAGTTTTTCGTAGAGAATGCGGTCGGTTCCGATTTTCTGGAAATAGTCTTTCAGTCTCTGTAACGTGAGTGCTGCTTCGGCCGGATTCTGCCGGCTCTGCCCGTCGTCGGCCTGCTGTTCGCGGTACTCCGTTTCGTCGGGCGTGTCAATCCAGTCGATGGCCGTGTCCCAGTCTAGGATGCCACGGTATTTCACCTCGGGCGCGCTCTGCAACAGGCCTCCGTAGAACTCTCGGTTGGTGAATTGCATGATGGGGTCCGACATGCGATATTGCACGGTGAGCAACGACACGCACTGGGGCTTACCTGCCACGATGGTCTCCATCAGAGTCTTGTCCAGTCCGCCTTTCAGAGCCTCGGGGCACTTGACCGTGGGGGGCAGCTGGCAATGGTCGCCAGCCAGCACTACGCGGTTGGCTCGCTGTATGGCAATCCAGCAGGCAGCCTCCAGGGCTTGTGCCGCCTCGTCGATGAAGAGTGTGCTGAAGTGGCGTCCGGCGAGCAACCGGTTGGCACTTCCCGTAAGGGTACAGGCGATGACGCGTGCCTCGGCAAAGAGGTCTTCGTTGATGCTATATTCCAGTTCGGCGCAACGGTCGCGCAGCCGGGCTATTTTCTGGTGGAAGGAGTCGGAACTTCCTTTCCGGTTTTCGTACAGGTGGCGAATCTCGCGTCGCAGGGTCCAGAGGTCGGTGTATCGCGGATGGCTCTCAAACCGACGTTCGTAGGTGAAGCCTAACATCTTGTCGGTCACGCGCGAGGGATTGCCGATGCGCAGCAGGGGAACGCCGCGGTCTGCCAGTTTCTCGCTGATCCAGTCGACGGCCATGTTGCTTTGTGCGCACACCAGCGTTTGGCTTTCGCGCCGCAACGTTTCGTAGATGGCCTCGACGAGCGTGGTCGTCTTTCCTGTCCCGGGAGGTCCGTGTACGATTGCCACGTCCTTGGCCCAGAGGACTTCGTTGACGGCTTGCTCCTGACTGGGGTTGAGCCACGGGAAGCGCACGGGGGCAAAGGTGAACTTGCTGGTGGGGGCCGATGTGTGGAAGATGTCGCGCAGTTGGGCCAGTCGCCCTTCTTTGGCATTGATGACCTGGTCCAACGCCGCAAACATCTGCCGATAGGTGTATTCGTCGAGATAGAGTTGCACGCCCAGCCGTCCGGCATTCTGTATCTGGGTCAGGGTGTCGCTGCCTGGCATCACCACCACCATGCGGTTTTCTTCCACATAGCTCACCTGCGCCACGAAGCGCATGTAGCGGAGACGCTCCGAGGCGTCCTGCTCGAAAAAGCAAACGGGTTTGCCAGGCTCAAACTGGTGCTCAATGTCTACGGGCACTGTGTTGGACAACTCAACCACCAGTTGGTCCAGCGAGTTGCGATAACTGCGCCCCACGCCAATGGGGAACCAGCACAGGCCGCGCCCCACCTTGCGTTTCACGCCAGTGGCCTCTGTCTGTCGTTGAAACTGCTCACGCTCGTATTCGTATTCCAACTTGAGCAGTTCACGTTGCTTCAAGAGCTCCTGAATCATCGCTCCTCCTCTTTCGGTCTCAGGCTGTCAAGTTCGTTTGTGAGTTCTTGCAGCCGGTTTTCCAGTTCAATGATGCGCAGTTCCTGATTGCGCAGTGCCTTATTCTTGTCGCTGCTCATTTGGTCAATCCGCTGCCCGAGCCTGATGAGGCTGTCCGTCTGTGTGCCCTGTATGACCTGCAACTGGTAGTCACCCAAGTGGTAGGTGCCCATTCGCTTTCGGCGCACCTCGATGCTGTCCTCGGGAATTTCCTGCCCGACGGCAATGAGCTGGAGCGTGTGGGCGTCTCGGTTGGCTTCGTGACTCAGGATTTGTGTGCCCGTGATGTCCCATTCGTTGTGGATGAAGTTCGACACGTTTCTGCGGAACAGGCTTTGGCGTACGAGGTCTACCGTGACGAAGGCGGCCGGAATCATCGTGACTATCACCAACACGGCAAAGTATTTCTGCACGGAACGGGCACGCTCCGGAGTGAGGTGCTTGTGGCGGCGGAAGCGCAGGAGACGTGTGCCGAGGAAGGTTGAAAGGGAGATAAAGATGGTATTGATGTAAAACAGATAGATGGCTCCGAGGAAATACATCCATCGCCCGGTGGCCAGTCCGAAACCAGCCGTACAGAGGGGCGGCATCAGGGCTGTGGCGATGGCCACGCCGGGAATTACGTTGCCCTTGCCCCGGGTGCCCGTGGCCATGAAGCCCGCGGCACCGCCGAAGAAGGCAATCATGACATCGTAGAGCGTGGGGGAGGTGCGTGCCAAGAGTTCCGACTGCACCTCGTTGAAGGGCGAAATCAGGAAGTAGACCGTGGCCGTTATGATGCTGATGATGGTGGCCACCAGGAAGTTCTTTCCCGATGTCTTCAGCAACGTCCAGTCGCCGATGCCCACGGCCAGTCCCATGCCGATGATGGGCCCCATCAGTGGGGAAATGAGCATGGCACCGATGATGACGGCAGTGGAGTTGACGTTCAGACCTAACGAGGCAATGAAGATGGCGAATACCAGCGTCCAGAGTTGTGCTCCACGGAAGCTGACACCGCTTTTGATGTTTTCTATGGTTTTTGTCTCTTCCTCCTTGTCTGGCAGCGGATTGAAGTATTTTCTAAGTTCCGCCCTCAGCAGGTCAAATATTTCCTTCATGTCCCTTGGATAATTACGATTTGATAACTTCCAATTTTCAATTTTCACTTTTCAACTTTCACCTTTCACCTTTCACCTTTCAACTTTCACTTTTCAACT
>JAFTEX010000105.1 GCA_017453445.1 Bacteroidaceae bacterium | reverse complement strand
CTTGCCAGCGGCTTTCAGGTCCATGCAGATCGAGATGTCGAGCGTCTCGTCCTTGTCGGTCAGGGTGTCATCGTAGGCGTTCTTCACGTAGCGGCCTGCATAGCGGTTCCACTTCTCCACGTCAACGTACTTGCTCACGAACTCCGGGTCGAGGTCGTCGGTGACGAAGTACTTGCCCTGCAGGTCTACCACGGGACCCTCCTGTCCCTTCTTGTCGATGAGCACGATGGGACAGATGCCTGCCTTCTTGGCCACAAATGCGTCGTCGGCACCGAAATTAGGTGCGATGTGCACAATACCGGCACCATCCTCAGTGGTCACGTAGTCGCCGGGAATCACGCGGAAGGCGTCGCCCATGGGCTTGATCATTGGCAGCAGCTGCTCATATTCCATGCCCACGAGGTCGGTGCCCTTGTAGCGGCCCACCACGCGGTAAGGCAGAAACTTATCGCCCTTCTTGTATTCGGGCATCTCGCCGCCATCGGTAATCTCGGCTGCCGTATCGAAGTAGGCGGCCACGCGGGCCTCGGCCAGTATCACCGTGATAGGCTCAGCGGTGTAGGGGTTATAGGTTTCCAATGCCACATAGTCAATCTTCGGACCTACGCACAATGCCGAGTTGGCAGCCAGCGTCCAAGGTGTGGTGGTCCAGGCCATGAAGTAAAGATCGCCCCAGCGAGCCTCCCCAAGCCCCTCCAAAGGAGGGGTTGTTTGGTTACCAGAAGCAGCGGAATTATGTGACTTAACATCCCCTCCTTTGGAGGGGCTTGGGGAGGCTTTTGCCTTCACCTTGAACAGCGCCGTACACGTTGTATCCTTCACGTCGCGATAGCAGCCGGGCTGGTTCAGCTCGTGGCTCGACAGGCCCGTACCGGCGGCAGGACTGTAGGGCTGAATGGTGTAGCCCTTATAGAGCAGTCCCTTCTCGTAGAACTTCTTCAGCAGATACCAGAGGGTCTCGATGTACTTGTTGTCATAGGTGATGTAGGGGTGATCCAGGTCTACGAAATAGCCCATGCGCTCGGTGAGCTCGCGCCACTCCTGAGTGTACATCATCACGTTCTCGCGGCACTTCTGGTTGTACTCCTCAGTCGAGATAAATTTCTCAGAATCCTTATTGTCGATGTCGGCCTTGGTAATGCCCAGAGCCTTCTCCACGCTCAGCTCCACGGGCAGTCCGTGGGTATCCCATCCGGCCTTGCGCTTCACCTGGAAGCCCTTCATGGTCTTATATCGGTTGAACGTGTCCTTCAGCGAGCGACCCAGCACGTGATGAATGCCGGGATGGCCGTTGGCCGAGGGAGGTCCCTCGAAGAAAACAAACTGGGGACAGCCCTCGCGCTCGTCGATGCTGCGATGGAACACGTCCTCCTTCATCCACTTGTCCAGAATCTCATTGTTCACCTGTGTCAGGTTCAGGCCGTTATGCTCGGCAAATCTCTTCTCCATTGTTTTCGAAGTATTTCTGTTCTTATTATTTGTCTTTTTGTAATTCGAAGCGTGCAAAGGTACACATTTTCCTTCACACAGCAAAGAAATTAAAAAAGATTATGAAAACAAGGACTCATTGACTATAGTTTATCGATGTGCAAGAACCTTTTTCACCACGTTGTTAACCCGAACAATGTATGTACCGCTGTACAAATCGCGCTGGTAGGTTTCATTCGTGGCACGACAGTTCTCCACAAGAGCACCGCCAGCATTGTACACCAGGATATGGTCGCCAGGCTGCAGCCCCTCTATGAAGAGGCGGTTGCGACGCGTGTAGATGCGGTAGGACGCCTCGTCAGCGGCACCCGGTTCGTCTGCAGGAAGCACTCCGCCAATGCGCAGTGTCAAGCGGTTGGTATAGCAAGCAGCCTCATCGACGGTTAGCGTATAGTCGCTATCCTTCAGATCAGTCACCCGGTTGAGCAGGTGGTCGGTGAGCCACACATGATCGTAAGCCGCAAAGGCCTCAGCGTCGGGCAGACCGATGGTCAGCTCATCGCCATCAGCATGAGTCAGGAGCCCTAAGCGTATGTCTACACCAATGGGAGCCGATGAGACCAGTGACAGGGGTGTCTCTGCCTCATTGACGACAAACAGCCCAGGTGCCTCAACACCATAGCCGAACCACTTGATGCCGTCGCTGCCCAACTTGTAGGGCATGGCCGCATCGGCACCTTCTTGCGGGTGCAGCTCCACATAGTCGCTGAAACAGTTTCTGAACTCATCAGGCTCATTAGCCCCATTAGACCCACTGACATTTCTCCTTGTTACAGCCACCAGCATACGGGCGGGTGCCACCGCCTCGTCGGAGAACACAGGACGCTTGAAAGTAAGCAATTCCTCGGTACCTATGATGGCAGTCTGGGTGAACACGCCATCGCCAAGCCTAATGTCAGCACCTTCGTCCCACGACCGTGTGGTGTACATCTGTCCGGCGGCCTTCGAGTAAGTGCCGTCGCCTTGCATCGAGTAGAACAAGTGAGGCACGTCCATCTGGAAGTCCGGGTTCGTGCCGCCTGTGACGAAACGACCTACCAGCCACGGCTGGCCCTTCAGGTTCCACCCCATGT
>JAFTEX010000104.1 GCA_017453445.1 Bacteroidaceae bacterium | reverse complement strand
TTACTATTTTATAAATCATTCCTGTCCATAAGTTAATTTCCCACTTTCCCACTTTCGGATGGTTTTGTAAGCGGGAATAAAAAAGACACACGGGCGTCATGCTCGTGTGTGCTTTCTGCTGTTCCTAATGTCCGGCGTAGTAGGGCGATGTCATTCTGTCTTCTGGGGCAGGGTGCCGTGTTCCTCGACGAGTTTCAGGGCCTTGAGCACGGCGGGGTCGTCCTCGTTGAGATACTGTGTGTACTCCTCTATGTCGCGGGCATTGTAGATGATGTTGCCGATGATGGCCCGCTCAAAAAGGCGCCGGCTGCGGTAGAGCATGAGGTTTCGGCGGCGGAGTCCCTGCCCTTCGGCATAGGCGGCAAACCGTTCCAGGAGCGACTGCTTCTTGAGGTAGGCCTCCAGTTCCGCCACGCTCTCGTACTTGTTCAGGGTGGGACGGTTGTCGTCGGTGTAGTCGAATGCGAACTGGCGAATGTGACCCTCGAAGACGGCTTCCTTGTAGTAGGAGGTGATGTCGCTGGTGTCTTCGGGAACGAAGATGTCGGGCGTGATGCCGCCTCCGCCGTAGACCGTGCGGCCGATGCGTGTGGTGTAGGCCTCGCCCGTCTGGCGGATGCTGTCCTGCTCGAAGAACTCTCCGCGCTCGTAGCGTTCGATGAGTTCGTTTTCGTAGTCCTCGCCGTGCCCGGGTTCGTAGGGCTTCTGGATGCATCGCCCGGAGGGGGTGTAGTAGCGCGCGATGGTGAGGCGCACGAGGCTTCCGTCCTTGAACTCCATGGGTTGCTGGACGAGCCCCTTGCCGAAGGAGCGTCGGCCCATGATGGTGCCGCGGTCGTTGTCCTGAATGGCTCCGGCGAGTATCTCGCTGCTGCTGGCCGAACCCTCGTCGATGAGCATGACGATGCCGAGTTGCTGGAACGAGCCGTGGCCGTCGGCCCGGTAGTCTTCGCGTGGCGACTTGCGCCCTTTGGTGTAGACGATGAGTTGGTTCTTGCGCAGGAACTCGTTGGCCATCTGTATGGCGATGTGCATGTACCCGCCCCGGTTGCCGCGGAGGTCGAGGATGAGGTCCTCCATGCCGTCGATGCTGAGTTGTGCCATGGCTATCATGAATTCGGCGTAGGTCTGTTCGCCGAAACTCTTGACGCGGATGTAGCCCGTGTGGTCATTGATGAGATAGGCTGCGTCGATGGTCTTGACGGGTATGGGGCCGCGGGTGACGGTGAAGTAGAGCGGCTTCTGGCGTCCGCGGCGATAGACCTTGAGCCGCACGTCGGAGCCGTCGGGGCCCCGAAGGATTCTCATGATGTCGTGCTGGTTGAGTCCGACAAGGTTGGAGGTGTCGGCCTTCGTGATGCGGTCGCCTGGCATGATTCCCACCCGTTCGGCGGGTCCGCCCTTGATGCAGCTCATGACGTTTACGGAGTCCTTCACGGTGTTGAAGCTGATGCCGACACCGGAGAAACTGCCTTTGAGGTCTTCGTTTGCCTCGTCGGCCTCAGAGGCTGATATGTAGGCCGAGTGGGGGTCGAGCTCGGAAAGAATCTTGGGCATCGACTGTTCCACGAGGCTGTTCATGCTGACGGTGTCGACGTATTTGTCGTCAATCATCTGGAGCAGGAAGTTGATTTTGTTGCTTCCGGTGTTGATGATGCTGAGTCGGTTGCCCGAGAAGTGGTTGGCATAGAAGGTGCCGATGAGTATGCCTCCGATGAGGCTAAGGGCAATGTAGAGGGGGGTGAGGCGGGTCTTGTTCATTTCTAATTTTCAACTTTCAACTTTCAACTTTCCGCTCGGCTTTGCCGCTTGCGTGGCATCGCGGAGTAAGAACTTTCAACTTTCAACTTTCAACGTTCAACTTTCATTAAGGATGGGCTGGACGAGGGTCTCGATGCCGGCGCGCCGCAGCAGCTGTATGCCGTCGGTGATGCGGTATTCGCGTGCGTAGATGACGCGTTTGATGCCGGCTTGGATGATGAGTTTGACACATTCGATGCAGGGGGAGTCGGTGACGTAGAGCGTGGCTCCGTCGCTGTTGTTGCCGGAGCGTGCAATCTTGGTGATGGCGTTCGCCTCGGCGTGGAGGACGTAAGGCTTGGTCAGGTTGTCCTCGTCCTCGCAGATGTTCTCGAATCCCGAGGGCGTGCCGTTGTAGCCGTCGCTGATAATCATCTTGTCCTTGACGATGAGGGCGCCCACCTGCCGTCGCTGGCAGTAGCTGTTCTCGGCCCAGATGGCGGCCATGCGCAGGTAGCGCAGGTCGAGGTCTCTTTGTTTCTTATCCATGTTCGATTCCGTTTCGTCTGAGTAGTGCGTCGATGGTGGGTTCCTGTCCGCGGAAGTGTTTGTAGAGTGTCATGGGAGGTTCGGTGGCTCCGCGCGAGAGCACTTCCTGGCGGAAGCGTTGGGCGGTTGCGGTGTCGAAGATGCCGTTGGCCTTGAACAGTGAGAAGGCATCGGCATCGAGCACTTCTGCCCACTTGTAACTATAGTAGCCTGCGGCGTAGCCTCCGCTCATGATGTGGCCGAACTGGGCCGACATCGAGGCACCCTCGACGGGGGAGAGCATCTGGCAGTCGCGACATGCCTCGCGCTCGAACTGCATGACATCGCCCTCGAAGTCGTGGTCGAGCGTGTAGTATGCCATGTCGAGCAGTCCCAGGCTCACCTGGCGCACGCAGGCATATCCTGCCATGAAGTTCTTGCTGCGGCGAATTCGGTCGATGAGTTCCTGTGGCATGGGTTCGCCGGTCTCGTAGTGGCGGGCGAAGGTGCAGAGAAAGTCCGGCTCGACGGCATAGTTCTCCATGAACTGGCTTGGCAGTTCCACGAAGTCCCAGTATACGTTGGTGCAGGAGAGGCTTTCGAAGCGAACCTTCGAGAAGAGCGCGTGGAGCGAGTGGCCGAACTCGTGGAGGAAGGTCTCGACCTCTCCGAGTGTGAGCAGGGAGGGCCGGGTCTCTGTGGGTTTGGTCAGGTTCATGGTGATGGAGGCGTGGGGGCGGCTGTCGCTGCCGTCGTCCTCGTCGAGCCATTGTTCCTTGAAGGTTGTCATCCAGGCTCCGCTCTGTTTCGAGGCGCGCGGATGAAAGTCAGTGTAGAGGATGCCCAGGTAGGTGCCGTCGGCCTCCGCCACTTCCCAAGCCTCGACGTCGGGATGGTAGACCGCAATGTCGGGGCGAAGGGTGAAGGTGATGCCGTAGAGCCGGGTGGCAAGACCGAAGACTCCGGCCTTGACTTTAGAGAGTTCGAAGTAGGGGCGCAGCATTTCGCTGTCCAGGTCATAGCGTCTCACCTTCAGCTTGTGGCTGTAGTAGGAGAGGTCCCAGGGTTTCAGTCGGTAGTCGGGGCCTTCGGTTTCGCGTGCCAGTGCCTCGATTTCCTCCATCTCCTTCCGTGCCGTGGGCATGTAGGCCGCGAGCAGGTCGCGGAGGAGTTTCATGACGTGAGCCACGTCGCCCGCCATGCGCTTTTCGAGAATGAAGTCGGCAAAGGTGGGATAGCCGAGCAGGGCTGCCAGCTGCCGGCGCAGGTTGACGATGCGCGGCACGAGGCGCAGGTTGTTGTGCTCGTTGTCGTGGGTGCAGAGGGTCGCGTGGGCCATGTACATCCGCTGCCTGAGTTCCCGATTGTCGGCATACGTCATGAAGGGACCGTAGCTGGGAGCCTGCAGGGTGAAGAGCCATCCCTTGAGTCCGTGTTCCTTTGCTGCCAGGGCGGCGGCTTCGACTTGACTCTCGGGCAATCCCGACAGGTCGTTCTGGTCGGTGACGTGGAGCTGGAAGGCGTTCGTCTCCTTGAGCATGTTCTGCTGAAACTGGAGTGTCACTTGGCTCAGCTCGGTCTGCAACTGGGTAAACCGCAGTTTGTCCTCGTCGGACAGTAGTGCCCCGTGTCGGACGAACGATTGATACATGTTCTCCAGCAACGTCTGTTCCTCGGGACTCAGCGGACGGTGGTCGGCATGGACCGCCTTGACGCGTTGCCACAGGTCGGGGTTGAGCATGATTCGGTTGCTGTGTTCGGTCAGAATGGGCGACATCTTCTGTGCCAGTGCGTCCATGTCGTCGTTCGTGTTCGCGCTCAAGAGGTTGAAGAAGACGTTAGAGACGCGCGTCAGCGTGCGGTCGCCTTTCGGTATGATGGTGTTGTCGAAGGTCGGCGGCTCGGGGTTCCCGACGATGCGGGCAATGTCCTCCTCGTCACGTTTCATCCCTTCCTGCATGGCCGCTTCGTAGTGCTCGAAGCGAATCTTGTCGAAGGGCACCGTGTCGAACGGTGTGCCGTAGGTCTTGTTGAGAAAGGGATTCTCGTTCTGTAGTTTGTTATTTTCCATTCTTCTCATTGTCGTTTTCAAGGTTTTCCCACACTTTCAGTTCCCCCTTGTCGTCGCTGTAGATGAGGTATGCCTTGAGTTCCGGGTGACGGCCCAATAGCTCCCGGGCACGTTCGAGGCCCATGACCATGAACGAGGTGGCAAAGGCGTCGGCCATCGAGCAGACGGGGGCCACAACGGTACTCGACAGCAAGGAGTGACGGACGGGGTAGCCCGTGTGGGGGTCGATGGTGTGGGCCAGTTTGCGCCCGTCGGGGCTGATGTAGTAGTTACGATAGTTGCCGCTGGTGGCCATGGCGCAGTCGGTGAGGTGCAGGGTGGTCAGTATCTCTTGATTGAGGCTCGTGGAGTCCTCGACGGGCTTGTTCACCCCGATGTTCCACGCCTCTCCCTTCGGGTTCTTGCCTTTGACGACGATTTCGCCGCCGATTTCAATCATGTAGTTGCGGATGCCGTGGCGGTTGAAAAGCGATGCCACCTGGTCCACACCGAAGCCCTTGGCAATGGCACTCAGGTCGATGACCATACGCTCGTCGGCCTTCGTGAGTCGGTCTTTCTCTATGGTCAGTCCCTGCCACCCTACGAACTGGCGCAGGGAATCCACCTGTGCCGAGTCGGGCAGGACATCATGCTTGAAGCCGAATCCCCAGGCGTTGACCAAGGGGGCCACGGTCACGTCGAAACATCCCTCAGTCTCGCGGCTGACCTGCATGGCCTGGGTGAGTACGATGCGCAGCAGGGAGTCCATCTCTGCGGTTTCTCCGCGGTTGATGCGGCTGAGGGTAGACTTCGGATTGAACATTGAGAGCGACGCATCTACGCGGCGAAGCTCCTGAAGAATGGAGTGCTGGAGCGAAGAGTCGCTCTGATAGGTGGCGTGCCATACGGTGCCGAAAATGGTACCTTCGCTCCGTTGATAGTCCACGGGCCGGGCCAATGAACCCTCGGGCGCGTGGCGACGGATGACGAACACCGTGGCTACGCACAGGAACAAAAGGAAGGGTAGGCGCCAGCCCCATTTATTCTGTCTCATGTATGATGGTTTTAGGTTGCTTTTGTTTCTTTGTGGTGCGTCCGATGTCGAATATCAGGTTGACGGTGCCGCCGAAGGTGCTGCTGCCGTTTTTTCCGAATCCGGGGAGATAGTAGGGCGAACCGTAGTCGCTGACGTGCTGATGGAGTCGGGCCTTGAAGCGAAGGTTCCATCCAAGGCGGATGAACGACCAAAGCTTCGTCTCGCAGCCCACTGCCACTTCCAGCCACTGGGCGCGTCCGTGCAGGCGGTTGAGCGAGAGGGGGGAGGCTGTCTGTTGCCAGACGGCATCCGCGAAGTCGGGATCCGAGAAGTCGTAGTTGAAAGCCGAGAACCCGTAGCGCAGGCCGGCCATGAGGCGGTTGCCGTTGTGCTTCCGGTTGAAGTTGTAGTCCATGCCCACACGGAAGTAGGGGGCACGGGTGTGGAAGCGGTTGTTGTTTTCCCGTCCCTCGCGGTTACTCTCGCCGATGCCCAGTTCGCAGATGGGGAAGAAATGGTCACGGAAGTTCAGGCGTGCACCCACCTCCATCTGGGAGAACTTGCTCCCGACGGCTTTCATGAAGGGACCGGCAAGGTCGGCATGCACGGCCACACCGCAGAACAACGGAGCCTTGGGAATCTGTTCTTCCTTCTCGCGTCCCTCGGCGGTGAGGCTGAGCAGGCTAATCAGCAGGGTGCAGATATATCTTGATGTTCTCCTGTGAACCATAGCGTACAGAGTTTTTTGTCACGCCCACGGAGTCTATATAGCCCGTCGGGTCCACGAGCGTCGTGCCCGTGATTTCGTGGAACATGGTGGTCGGGCAATCGGGCGATTCGAAGTGTGGGGTGTTCTGCTTCCCGACGATAAGCGTCACGTCGTGTGTCTCGTCGGGGTTGGCAAAGTGCAGCAGCAGGGTGTCTGCTTCCTGCCAGTAGCTCATGGGCAGTGAGACGGTCGCGATGCCAATGCCTCGGTTGTAGAGCACCGAGTCGGTGCCGGCGGCGGTGACGGTCAGCGTGTCGGTCAGGAGAAAGGCCGAACCGTCGTCGGACGAATAGAAGCCGACGTTGAGCGTGACTACGTTGTCCACCGTGCAGTCGATGCTTTCGCAGGAGATGAATCCCGTGAGAAGGGACGCTGCCAGCAGGAAGGCAAACAGCTTCCGCTGCCTTCCCCGTTGCATGTTTCCGGTGTTTTGTCTGCTTTTCATATCTGTCTTTCAGCCTGCCGATGCGTAGCTTTCGCCTGATGTTATATCTCCCGTTCTATCTGATATTTGTTCCGCTCCGTGGAATTGCGGCTGATGAGCTCGCCGAGAAAGCCTGCCACGAAGAGTTGTGTGCCCAGTATCATCATGGTCAGTGCGATGTAGAAATAGGGGTTGTCGGTGACAAGACGTGCCGGTATGCCCTGTGCCAGACAATATATCTTGTTGCCCCCAACGACGAGGGCTGCAATGAAGCCAAACATGAACATGAGCGTGCCGATGAATCCGAATACGTGCATCGGCTTCAGCCCGAAACTGTCAAGGAACCAGAGCGAGAGAAGGTCGAGATAGCCGTTGACGAAGCGGTTCCAACCCATGAACTTCGACTTCCCGAACTTGCGGGCCTGGTGGTGGACTGGCTTTTCGCCGATGCGGGTGAAGCCGGCACTCTTGGCCAGGTAGGGTATGTAACGGTGCATCTCACCATAGACTTCGATGTTCTTCACCACGTCGCGGCGATAGGCCTTCAGGCCACAGTTGAAGTCGTGCAGGTTGTGGATGCCGCTCACAAACCGTGCCGTGGCGTTGAAGAGTTTGGTGGGAATGGTCTTCGAGAGAGGGTCGCCCTGACGGCGGTTCATCTTGTAGCCGCTCACAAGGTCGTAGCCATCCTCTACAATCATGCGGCGGAGCTCGGGTATCTCGTCGGGCGAGTCCTGAAGGTCGGCGTCCATGGTCACCACCACGTCGCCCTGAGCTCGTTCGAATCCGCAGAAGAGGGCAGGACTCTTTCCGTAGTTGCGGCGAAACTTGATGCCTTTCACCTCGGGATGCCGGGTGCTGAGTTGTTCGATAATCTCCCACGAGCGGTCGGTGCTTCCGTCGTTCACGAAAATCACTTCGTAGGAAAATCCATGCTCCTTCATCACGTGTTCAATCCACCCGAAGAGTTCTCCGAGTGATTCTTCCTCGTTGTATAGGGGTACGATTATTGATAAGTCCATGTCTTTAACGTTTCAGCGTAGTCGGGTTTAATGTGATTCCTTCCTTTCTTTCGGTGCGCCCGTGATGGCAATGAGTGCCGTCGGGATGGTCAGCAGCAGGGACAGCAATAGGTTGGTCCATACGAGTTGGATGGTCATCTGGGTAGGTTGCCTCATGATGTCCAGCGTGCTTGTAATCAGGCTGTCTACGTCCTCGGTTCCGGACATCTGGACCAGCAGTTGGTGATATTCGGGCAGGGCAATGAGTTGCTCCACCTGAGCAACCATGCGCCCGCTGTCGAGGTAACGAAAGTAGGTGTACTGTACGATGCCCACAACCAGAATGGCAAACAGATAGGTTAGGAGGGCCATGTAGCATGACTGGCCGAAGCCTAGGGGCTGCACCGTGAGGCGGAATCGGCGAATCAGGCGCCCTGCCGTCCACACCGCATAGATGCCGAGAACGTTGCCAATGAGTCCCAGGAGCGCATACCGGCCCGCATACATGGCGCATAGGAAACTGAGCGAGCACACCGCGCCAATCACTGCGCCATATTGCATGCAGTAGGCTCTTGCCTGCTGTCTGTCGAATGTCTTCTCTCCGTTCATGTCTGCTCCCTTTCTGTGTTGTCTCTGTATTGCTTCGCCTACGTGCGTGCGCGTACTTTATTAAGTATGTATATAGTAAACGCGTGCAAAGGTACAAAAAAGTCGTGAGACGGGAAAACATCGGGCGGCAAAATGTGTGCCGCCCGCCTAAATATCTTCTCACTATTCCCGTGCGTCGGGCAGTGGAGACGGCTATCGGGTCAGGAAATCTGTCATGGCCTCGATGGGGCGCAACAGTGTTTTTCCTATTTGGAAACCTTCGGAACGGGCGGCCTCTGCCAGTTCGGGACGGAAGGAATAGGCTATGCCGCCGACGAACGAAACGGGCAGGTCGGGACGGCGATATAGTGCGACATTGCGCCGGAAAAACTGGCGGAAGTTGCGGAGCAGGAAGTCATGGACCTCACTCTCCATGTGATGACGGTCAAGGAACGGAACCAACGAGGCCAGGAAACGGTTGGGCTGGGGCCGGCGATATACATTCTCAATGATGTCGGACGGGGTCAGTCCCGTCTCGTCGGCAAATGATTGGCACAATGTGTGGCTCATCTGCCCCTTCAGCAAGTCGCCGATAAGGTTTCGCCCCAGTACGGCGCCGCTGCCTTCGTCGCCCAGAATGTAGCCCAGAGGCGATACGTTCTTTACAATGCTTCGCCCGTCGTAGAGGCAGGAGTTGGAACCTGTGCCCAGAATGCATGCGATGCCCTCCTGGCTTCCGCATAGGGCCTGGGCGGCTCCCAACAGGTCGCTCGCAACGGTTATTTGGGCAGTGGGGAAACGTCGGGTAAGCAACGAAGCCATTTGCTGCGAATAAGGGGGCAGGCAACCTGCGCCATAGAAGAAAATCTTCAGCTCACAATTCGTCGCAGCCGGGGACAAATTCAGCGATTCCAGTCGCTCGGCGATATCCGTTTCGTGGTCTCTCACGGGATTAATGCCCAGAGTCTCTGTCAGACTACGTCGGCCCTCCCCGTCGACAAACATCCACGAAGTCTTTGTGCCCCCACTGTCTGCAATCAGATAGTTCATGCTCCCTCTCAGGTTACGATTTAGACCTCAAAGTAGTTCTCCAGTTCCTGCTGGGCCTCACCGCCCGTGTTGGCGATGTCGCGGATGATGTGCCCGTCCTCAAGCAGGGCGATGCGCGGACAGATGTCTACGGTGTGTTGCAGGTTGTGGCTGGAAATGAGGATCGTGGCCCCCGTCGTCTGGTTATACTCTTGCAGAAGGTGCTTGATGTGGCTTTGGCTGGAGGGATCGAGGAAATTGAAGGGCTCGTCGAGAATCAGCACCTGAGGCCGGAGCAGCATGGCGGCCACGATGCCCACCTTCTGCTTATTGCCGGCAGAAAGATTGCGGATGAGCTTCTTTTGTCCCATGAGTTCGCCTGCCATGAAGTGTTCGTACTTCTGCAGGTCGTCCTCCAACTCTGCGTCAGACAGGCCGCTGATGCGGGCAATGAAGTGGAAGTATTCGTCGGGTGTCAGGTAGTCGATGAGGAACGATTCGTCGACGAAGGCCCCCGTCCAATCCTTCCAGTCCTCGGTCTCTGCCACGTTGATGTCGCGCTTTTCACCGCCGGCCATGCCCGTCATACGAACGCTTCCGGTGTCGGCCTTGATGAGGTCGAGGATGAGACGGAACAGGGTGGACTTGCCTGCACCGTTGTTGCCGACAAGACCCAGTATTTCACCTGTGTTTATTTGATAATGCTCGATGTCCACGGCGACTTTTTCGCCGAACGTCTTCTTAAGGTTGTTAATTATAATGTTCATATTCAATATTTTTCACATCATTTTATCATAAATGCAATTCTCCATTCTCCATTGCGAATTGTTACCCGTGCCGCGAAGCTCGGAACCCCTCCATGTTCGCATGGCGGCGAAGCATGAAGCGGTGGTAGATGTTACGGAGCCAGAAGCGATGTGTCGCGATGCCGGCAATGCCCAGGCCGATGAGGGGCATGTAACCCCATACTGGGCCGAGCAGCAAGACGGATATCTTCTCAAGGGCAATCGGCAGGAAAAGCACGACGAGCGAAATAACCTGTTGCATCATGGTACCTTGGTTGCCGCCGGTGAGCTTGACGTTCAGCGGCAGTGTATTCTTATTGTATACCGCCATTTGGAAGATGCAAGGATAGAGTACCCCCGCGGTAAAGAACAGGTAGCCGAGGTTCATCCATACGGAAATCTTGCCAGTCACCATCAGAGGAAATATGAGCAGGAAGGGAATTGCGAGGATGCCCAGATTAAAGAAGAACTTGGCTCGCAGGAGATCGTAGATGGTTTCGCGGCGCGACATCAGTCCGTCGATGTAGTTTCCCTCGTAGCACATGATGCCAATGAGCGTCGTGGCTCCCATGATGACATAGTCATATAGGCAGATAAACGACTTCATGAACCCACTGTCGTAGACATCCGTGAAGTAGAGCATGACACTGAAGAATACTATCAGCCCCAGACCGACGAAGAACTGCATGCGGGCCTGCTTGTTGCGCATACGAAGTTTCAACTCCAGTTTAAGGTATTCGCCCATCGTGCCGAAGCGATTGAGATAGGTGAACTGCGAGGCTCGCTTCAGTTCCACCTCTTCCTTCTTGCCCACTTCGTTGTATACCATGCCCATCTGTAACCGATAGTTTGCCCATAGCGCAAGGGCGATGGCTGCAAAGACGATGAGGTAGGGGAGGATGCTCCATTGTGCGAAGCCCTGCATGAACAGGATGAAGGGTACACGCAACACGTTGTGGTCAGGCAGGACACAGACACAGACGAGTGCCGCGTGGAGCACCAGAGGGGCAAGGAACCAGAGCATGTGCTTCATGCACAGGGCACGGGTGAAGAGGTAGCCGAGGCCGTTTAGTACGAACAGTAGCCAGTAGCCAATCAGCCACCCAAGGAATGCTCCCCATCCCATGAGGGGGACGATGCTGACCAACCCGAAGGGAACGAGAAAAAACGCCCAAAATGTATTGCCCCACGAGAGCATGTTGCGTATGAGATATGTCTTCATGAGGAACGAACGACGTATGGGCAGCAGCGCATACGTCTGGGCTTTCTGGGCAGGTGTCTCTTGCATCATGAAGCGCATCCAGAAGTCGATGATGAGCAGATAGAAGAATCCGCCGTCTAGTCGATGGTAAGCTGCAGAGTAGTCTCCCTTTAGCCCGAAACCTAACGAGACGCCCATGATAATCATCAGCGCGGCATAGTAGGCCACCAAAAACCACATCAGGAACTTCATGAAGCGGTTTTTCTCGAACATCGGATGCCGTTCGTCCTTCAGCGCTTCAGTGCGCTGAAGGAGTTTGTAGAGTTGATATTTGGTCATAGTTTTTTAGAGTCTATTAGAGTTTTTAAGGTTCTTAAGGTTTTTAAGGACCTTTACCCGAGGGTTGCCAGATAGCGCTCGGCCTCGATGGCAGCCTTGGCACCACTGCCGGCTGCAATGACGGCCTGACGGTAGTGAGGGTCGGCCACGTCGCCAGCGGCAAACACACCGGGCACACCCGTACGAGGACTGTCCCCCTCCACCATGATGTAGCCCATTGCATCCGTTTTCACCCAAGGACGGAATATGTCAGAGTTGGGTTTGTGACCGATGGCCAGGAAAAAACCGTCGATGGCTATGTCATAGTGTCGTTCGTCAGGTTCGCCTCGCCGATACACGAGATGGGCACCCTCCAAGTGCTCACCGCCGAAAAGGCCCTCTGTATTGTGCTCGAAGAGGACTTCTATCTTGGGGTTGTTCATGACGCGATCTTGCATGATCTGTGTGGCACGCAGGAAAGGTTTGCGCACAATAAGATAGACCTTCGAAGCTAATTGGGCCAGATAGGAAGCCTCCTCGCAGGCCGTGTCGCCACCACCCACGACGGCCACCGTCTTCTTCCGATAGAAGAATCCGTCGCACGTGGCACAGGCCGATACACCACGTCCGTTGAAGTCCTTCTCGTCTTGCAGGCCGAGATACTTGGCCGTGGCTCCAGTGGCAATGATGAGAACGTCGGCGGTCACCTCCGTTTCATCGTCAAACCAGACGTGGTAGGGACGCTGGCTGAGGTCGGTCTTCACGGCAATGGCGGAGCGCATCTCGCAACCAAAGCGTTCGGCCTGACGACGGATGTCCTCCATCATGTCGAAGCCCTGCACACCGTCGGGATAGCCGGGGAAGTTCTCTACTTCGGTGGTCTGAGTCAACTGACCACCGGGTTGTATGCCCTCGTAGAGCACGGGGGCGAGGTTGGCGCGCCCTGCATAAATGGCGGCTGTGTAGCCGGCGGGGCCTGCGCCGATGATGAGGCAACGAATGTGTTCCATATATTGTCGTTTGGTGTTATTTCGTAATTTCGTTACTCCAAGATTATCTCAGGTCGATAATCTCCATATCTGGGTATTGCGCCCGAGGGAAGGTGAAGTGCGTGTCGGGGAAATTCTGTCCGGTCTTGAAGCTATTGACAACGATGCGCACCCATTGGTTCTTGCCCTGGCGCATGGATACGCGGACGGGATTGTATTGTTGGTCCACTTCGAGGTACATCTCGCGGATTTCCAGTCTGGCGTTGTCTGCCGTGAGGAATATTTTGTAACCCTTGCTCCCGTTCGAGAGTGTCCCCTGCTTCATTTTGTAGTTGAAGCCGCGCTTGTAGATGTCAAGGAAGGCATACGGATTGATGGCCTGCAGTTCGGTGCCTGTGGGTTCGGTTAGCGACACCTCTTCGTCACCCTCTTGCAGGGTCCACTGCTTCTGCCCGTCGAACCAAGTCCGCACTTCCGGTGTCACCATCTGGAACTTCTTGCCCATGATGTCCATCGTCCCTGATGTTGAACCTTGCACCGTCTTTCCGGTGAGTGTCGTGGCCGTGAAGCGTATGGACAACCCGCCGGCCTTCTGTATGTGGCTGGCAGTGGCATCGAGCACTCGGCGCGTTTCCTTGTCCTTGCCGGCGGCATGGGCCTGGGAAAATGAGATTTCAAGACATTGAGTGAATAATAGAATAAACAGCAGGGTGAAGATTCGTTTCATACCTTATTTATATTGTGCATTTTATTCGAGGACAAAGGTACGAAATATTTTTGTAATTCGTGAGCATTCATGGTTATTATATGTTAAAATGGACAGCGAGAGGCGTACCAAAAATAAGAAAGCTTTCTTATGGGCTGAAGAAAGCTTTCTTATGGCGATAAGAAAGTATTCTTATGCGTCTATGAATACTTTCTTATTAAGGGTAGGGGGCGGGCTTGTCGGCAGATGTCTTGCAGACAGCACGTTTAGTGAAGGTTGTCAAGCAGCTGCATCAGTTCTACGTCGCCCATGATGAGCACCTCGCGGGGCTTGCTGCCCTGGGCGGGGCCAACGACGCCAATCTTCTCCAGTTGGTCCATCAGTCGGCCGGCACGGTTGTAGCCGATGGAGAACTTGCGCTGAATCATGCTTGTGCTGCCCTGTTGTGTATTGACGACTAACCGGGCCACTTCTTCCAGCATGGGGTCGAGGTGGTTCATGTCCACGTCGGCAGCACCACCTCCTTCGTCGCCCTCCATGGCCACGGGCGGCAGGGGGAACGGATGGTTGTAACTCTGCTGGCAAGCGATGTAGTTGGCAATGGCTTCCACCTCGGGCGTGTCGACAAAGGCACACTGCACACGAACGGGTTCGTTGCCAGCGAGGAAAAGCATGTCGCCCTTGCCCACCAACTGATTGGCACCGGGGCGGTCAAGGATGGTGCGTGAGTCAATCATGGCACTCACCTTGAAGGCCATGCGGGCAGGGAAGTTGGCCTTGATAGTACCCGTGATGATATTCGTCGTGGGGCGCTGAGTGGCGATAATCATGTGGATGCCGACGGCACGTGCCAACTGGGCGATACGGGCGATGGGGAGTTCAATCTCCTTGCCGGCAGTCATGATGAGGTCGCCGAACTCGTCGATGATGACCACGATGTAGGGCATGTACTTATGCCCGTTGTTCGGATTCAGACGACGTTCCTTGTACTTTTCGTTATATTCCTTAATATTACGCGCACGAGCCTTCTTCAGCAGGTCGTAACGGGTGTCCATCTCCACGCAGAGGCTCTTCAGCGTCTGCACCACCTTGTTCACGTCCGTGATGATGGGTTCGTCGGTCTCCTCATTGCCCTCGACCTGAGCCAGGAAGTGGTTGACGATGGGGTTGTAGACAGAGAATTCCACCTTTTTCGGGTCCACCATGACGAGTTTCAACTCAGCGGGGTGCTTCTTGTAGAGGAGGCTGGTGATGATGGCGTTCAGACCGACCGACTTACCCTGACCCGTGGCACCGGCCACGAGCAAGTGAGGCATCTTGGCCAGGTCGACCATGAATATCTCGTTCGTAATCGTTTTTCCCAAGGCCATGGGCAGTTCGAACTCCGTGGTCTGGAATTTGCGGCTGTTGATAATACTCTCCATCGACACCATCTGAGGCTTGGCGTTGGGAACCTCGATACCCACCGTACCCTTACCGGGAATGGGGGCGATGATGCGGATGCCCAAGGCCGAAAGGGACAGCGCGATGTCGTCTTCCAGATTGCGTATCTTGGAGATGCGTACACCCGGGGCCGGCGTGATTTCGTAGAGCGTGATGGTGGGGCCGACGGTGGCCTTGATGCTGCTAATCTCCACGCCGAAGTTGCGTAGGGCCTGTACAATTTGTTCCTTATTCTTCTTCTGCTCCTCCATGTCGACGCTCTGGCGGTCGATGTCGTAGTGCTTGAGCAGGTCGATGGTTGGGTACTTGTACATCGAGAGGTCCAGCTTCGGGTCGAATGGCTCCAGTGTCATCGTTTCGTCCAGTTCGGCTTCGGCCTCGCCTTCGCCGATGTGGATCTTCATATTTCCCTCGCCTTCGCCGCTGCCTCCTTCGTGTGGCGCTTCGTCAACGGGCTGTCCGCCTACGTTTACCTCAAAGGGCGTATCGTCCACGGGAGCAGTTTCCTCGGTCGTATGCTCGTCCTGATGGCCAAAGGTGATGGTCGTGGCAATGTCCTCGCTCTTCTTCTCCACCTTTGGCGAAACATCGCTGAGATCAATGACGGGGCTGTTCCCTTCTTCGTCAGTGTTGGGAGAGTCGGTGTTGGTGGTGTCCCCGTTTTCGGTTTCTTCCTCCTCCTCTTCGGCTTCCCCATGCTCAGCCTTACGGCGCGCAGCGTCCAACATGCGCTGTATGGTATGGACTGTTTCGCCGCTCAGGTAACCCACGTATGCTATCGCAGTAATAATAATGGTAATGAGGGTGCCGGCAGGCCCGATATGAGCCTTCAGATAGTCGAGTGCGATTTGCCCGTGCATTCCTCCCAGACGCAGATGGATATCCTGAAAAATGTGGGATTGAAGCCATGCCCCAGCCACTGAGAACCAGACCATGAGCAGGATGCAATTGATAAGCCACTTCCAAAGGCGGACACGCCCGATGCCAAGAATCTTGAAGGCAATGGCTGTCATCAGGATGGGGAGGAAGAAGGTGGCAAGCCCGAAAGTGTAGTCCATCACATGCTTTACGAGCCAGACTCCAAGTCCGCCCATCCAATTCTCTGCCGGGTCGCTAAAACTTTCCCAACTCTGGTCTTCCGCACCTGTGAATAAGTTGGATACAAAGGATATGAGCAGGATGACAGCTACCAGCAAGAGCAGTCCGCCGCTCGCCCATCGGAACATTTCTGATTTGCTGACGGGAAGTTCCTGTTCGTTCAGTGTTTTTTTGTTCTTTATGTCAGACTTTTTCCCACTGTTGGCAGGTTTGACGGATTTCGTATTTTTTGTTTTCTTGTCGTTGCCCATATTGTTGGATGATAGTTTAGAACTGATAAATCTTTTAACCTTAAAATAGCGCACAAAGATAGTGAAAAAATATCAGATTATCGTAATTCTACGAAAAAAAACTCTCACAGCAGAGCAAGGTGAGTGGAAAGGAAAGAAAAAATGTATATAGATGTTAAAATCCGGGCTTGCCCTTGAAAGTTTGGATAATTTGAGCTATCTTTGTCGTCGGAATGTGTAACGATTAGGAAAAGAACATGAGTAGGATATATTCTGTATGGGGCTTCATTCGTCGGCACAAGTATTTTGTGGTGATTGCTTTCTTTGCCGTGATTGTGGGCTTTGTGGATGAGAACAGCTTCTACGACCGCCATTTGCGCCTGCAGGAGATTGCAGCACTGAAGGCCGAAATGCAAACCTATCAGGCTCGTTACGAGCGTGATACAAAAGCACTGAAGGAACTTGAGAGCAATCCGGAGGCGGTGTTGCGTGTGGCTCGTGAAGATTACCTGATGAAATACCCTGATGAAGATGTCTATGTCATTATGGATGCGGTGGAGGAGGAAACTGAACCAGAAGAAAATGTCTCAGCCGATGAGAACGCTCTCTAAGGTCCAGAACTGGGTGTTCCGCATAGGGGCAATGCTGATGGTGGTGGGGGCTGCTACATTCTTGTTCGGAAACTGGTTTTCAGCCGTGACTTATGTGCTGGGTGTGCTGATGTTCGTGTGGATGCAACTGCAGACCACATACGAAGGAACGGAACTTACGATGCTCCGGCTGCGCCGCCAGCAACTCTTTGGGGCATTTTTGTTTGTTCTCTCAGCCATAGCGATGGTGTATCAGATGATGGGACATAATGTGGTGAGATACAATGAGTGGGTCGTATGTCTGTTGGTCGGTGCAGTAATAGAGTTCTATACGGCTTTCCGTATCCCGCAGAAACTGAATCGCCGCCGCGTGAAAGAATGAAAGGAAGGAGTGAGAATGAAGAAGTGGAAGTTGATAGTCTCGGTTGTGAGTGCGTGTGTGTTGACATGTGCATGTTCTGACCAGTATATGGTGGACGGCTCAACCACCATGCACGGCATGGAGGGGAAGATGCTCTATCTGAAGGTCTATGACAATCAGGACCTGACCTGCATCGACTCGGCCTATGTGACCCATGGAAAGTTCACCTTCAAGGGGGCCATGGACTCGACCGTAATGGCTAACCTTTTCATCGGTGACAAGAGTTTGATGCCTGTAGTGCTGGAAGGTGACGGGGTCACGATGAGGATTGACGATGTGGCACAAATCGTATCTGGGAGCCCGCTGAACGATTCTCTCTATAACTTCATAAAGAAAAAGACCCAGATAGACAATCAGTTGTCAGAGCTCCCTCGAAGGGAGGGACGCATGGTGATGGACGGCATGGATCACGAGGAAGTGCTGGCACGTCTGGCTGCTGAGGCACGTCATCTGAATCAGCAGAGCGACCAACTGGTGACAGGGTTTATCAAGAGAAACTATACAAACGTGCTCGGCCCGGGCATTTTCATGATTATGACATCGGAATATGCTTATCCCGTTCTGACTCCTCAGATAGAGGAGCTTCTCGTGGGAGCACCTTCGTATTTCCTTCACCATCCTTATGTGGAGGAATATCTGCGGGTGGCACGTGAAAACATGGAGAAATTGCAGCAGCAATAATGGACGATGCATCAAGAATCAGCCAACTGAGAGCCGAACTCCACAAGTACAACTATCAGTACTATGTGTTGAATCGGCCGGAAATCAGTGACTTGGAGTTTGACCAGCGTATGCGTGAATTGCAGGACCTGGAACAGGCTCATCCTGAACTTTACGACCCCAACAGCCCGACACAACGTGTGGGCAGTGACCTGAACCATGAGTTTCGGCAGGTGGTTCACAAGCGTCCGATGCTTTCGCTTGCCAATACCTATAATAAAGGGGAGGTGCGCGAATGGTACGAACGTGTCTCGGAGGGTTTGAGCGGACAACCATTTCAGGTATGCTGCGAGATGAAGTTCGACGGACTCAGCATCAGTCTTCATTATCGGGGAGGGCAGCTCCAGTATGCCGTTACCCGAGGTGATGGGGTACAGGGCGACGATGTGACGGACAATATCAAGACCATCCGCACCATTCCACTGATTTTGCCCGAAGGTATGGACTGGCCTGAAGAATTTGAAATCAGAGGTGAAGTCCTGATGCCTTGGGAGAGTTTCGAAGCTCTGAACCGCGAAAGGGAGGCTGCCGAGGAACCGCTTTTTGCCAATCCTCGCAATGCGGCCAGCGGAACGCTGAAAAGCAAAAACTCCGCAGTCGTGGCACAACGTCGTCTGGATGCCTACCTTTATTACCTGTTAGGTGAAGAAATTCCGGGCGAGAGCCACTATGCAAACCTCCAAAGAGCAAAAGAGTGGGGCTTCAAGATTGCCCCCCAAATGCGCCTGGTGACTTCCCTGCAAGAGATTTATGACTATATAGATTATTGGGATGTCGAACGTCGGACTCTTCCTGTAGCCACGGATGGCATCGTGCTGAAAGTAAATTCGTTGGCTCAGCAACGCAGTCTTGGCATGACCGCCAAGAGTCCGCGATGGGCCATTGCCTATAAGTTCCTGGCAGAGAAGCAGACCACCATATTGCGAGAGGTTACCTATCAAGTGGGACGAACGGGGGCTATCACGCCTGTGGCCAATATGGACCCTGTGCAACTTTCGGGAACGGTGGTCCGGAGAGCCACATTGAACAATGAAGATTTCATTCGCAATCTGGATCTCCACATCGGCGACCATGTCTTCGTGGAGAAGGGGGGGGAGATTATTCCCAAGATTGTAGATGTAGACCTTGATGCCAGAGACGAGAACCTGGGACCTCGCGTGGAGTTTATCACTCATTGCCCTGAATGCGGCACACCTCTTGTCCGCTACGAAGGTGAGGCGGCTCATTATTGTCCGAATGATGCGGCCTGCCCTCCGCAGTTGAAGGGGCGAATCGAACATTTCATCAGTCGGAAGGCCATGAACATCGATTCGCTGGGGCCTGAAACGATTGCAGAATATTTCAGCCGGGGCATTGTCCGCGACCCTGCAGACCTCTATGAGATACGCCGCGAGCAGATAAGCGGGGCTCGTGGACAAAAGGACAAGAGTGCCAGCAAGATACTCATGGGGATACAGAATAGTACGAAGGTGCCTTTTGAACGTGTGCTTTATGCACTTGGCATTCGCTTTGTCGGTGAGATTGCCGCGAAGGCATTGGCGCGTAATTTCAAGTCGATAGATGCGCTGGCGAGTGCTTCGCTGGACGATTTGCTTCAGGTGAACGGCATAGGTGCGGTCATTGCTCAGAGCGTGCGGACGTGGTTTCAGAATCCACAGAATCAGTGGCTCGTTGAGCGCCTGCGTTCTTACGGAGTTCAGATGGAACTGACGGAGGAGGAACTGAGTGAACACACCGACCGTCTGTTGGGGAAAAGTATTGTCATCAGCGGTGTCTTCGCCCTTCATAGCCGCGATGAATATAAGGCTCTTATAGAGAAGCATGGTGGGAAAAACGTGGGTAGTATTTCTACTATGACCAGTTTCGTGCTTGCGGGTGAAAATATGGGACCATCTAAAATGGAAAAGGCGCAGAAACTCGGCATACGCCTGGTGGGCGAAGAGGAATTCCTGAAGATGGTAGAACACGATAATTAACGATGAGAGAAATAAATAACGTGGAAATTAATAGGAAAAATGCGAAGCAGGAAAAGGGGCTCTTCCGAGGGGTTGGCATCGCTCTGATAACGCCATTCAAATCTGACGGAAGTGTTGATTACGATGCATTGCTTTCGCTGGTAGACTTCCAGTTGGAGTCGGGCGTGGATTTCTTATGTATTCTCGGAACGACGGCAGAAACACCTTGCCTCAGTCGAGAGGAGAAGATAAAGATTAAGCACGCCATCGTGGAGCATGTCCATGGCCGTGTGCCCCTGTTGATGGGGTGCGGAGGCAATTGCACCGCGGCGCTTGTTGAGGAGATTCGCACTACTGATTGGCAAGGCATTGATGGGCTGCTGTCCGTCTGCCCCATGTATAACAAACCTACGCAGGAAGGACTCTATCAGCATTACAAAGCCATTGCGCAGGTCAGTCCCCTTCCTGTGGTCCTTTATAACGTGCCTGGTCGGACGGGGGTGAATCTGACTTCCTCCACTACCTTGCGCTTGGCTCATGATTTCCCAAACATCATTGCCATTAAGGAAGCCAGCGGCAACCTTTCGCAGATAAAGGAAATCTTGGACCGTAAACCTGAGTCGTTCGATGTGATTTCCGGGGATGACAGTCTGGCAATCAAGGTGCTTGCAGCAGGCGGCGTGGGTGTCATCAGTGTGGTGGGCAACGTCATTCCTCGCGAGTTCAGCCGCATGGTGCATCTGATGTTTGAAGGGCGTTTGGCCGAAGCACAGATTCTCAATGACCAGTTCTACGAACTCTATGGTCTGATGTTCTTCGAGGGCAATCCCGCAGGTGTGAAGGCGGCTCTTCACAGCATGGGGCGCGCCGAAAACCAGCTTCGTCTACCTCTTGTCCCAGTCAGTGAATCTACTGGCAGACGAATTTCTGCTTTGTTGGAAACCCTTCGTACCTCACTCTTCCTCTGTTGAGAATGTCATTGGGGCGCCTGTCGTTGGGTGCTCAAATTCTAACCTGTCCGCAAACAGCATCAGCCGTCCTCCGTTAGGGTGACCATATAGTCGGTCTCCGAGAATGGGGTTAGCCAGACCTTGGCTGTGTGCCATGTGTACGCGCAGTTGATGGGTACGTCCGGTTTCTGGCCATAAGTGGACAATCGCATGTGTTCCCTTATTTCCTACCACCTCGTAACGAGTGATGGCTCTTCTTCCATATTCTGAGTTTACGATTTGCCGAGGACGATCATTGGGATTGGGACATAGCGGGAGGTCAATCTTTCCCCTTTCTCCAATTCTCATAAATTTCTCAAGATAAGCGGTATATCTCTTTTTGATGAAGTGACGAACGAATTGGTCTTGTAAGTGGTGGTAAGCCCGATTCGTAAGTGCAACGACCATCAGACCGGAAGTGTCCATATCCAATCGGTGGACGATGAGTGGGCCTTCGGCTTGTGGCCAATACTGTTGGGCAAGGTCTTGAACCGAAGGCAGGAAATCTTTGCCTGGCACGGACAGAAGCCCCGAGGGCTTGAAGACGACAGCAATGTTGCTGTCCTCATAGACTACGTGGAATTGGGCTACGAGGCGGGCGTAGTCTCGTTGCATGGGATTCTCTTCTACATTCAGTCCTCGAAGCATCCAACCAAGCAGTGGCTTACATTTGTGCTGGCAGGAAGGGTAGAAGTGCCCTTCTTCCCTGATTTCTCCCTTGGGCGTTTTACCCATCCAGAATTCTCCCATACAGAGAGGATGCAACCCGTGAAGATAAGCATACTGCAATAGTTTAGGGGCGCAACACTCTCCCGTGCCAGAGGGGGGATACTTGTCGCCAAAGATGTCACACATCGAGGCTACGTTACCTTCTGCATTGAGAAACCTGAACTGGTCGAAGAGCCATTGTTGGAGAGCCTGGCTGCTCTGTTTTCGCTCTTCGCCCAGGGGCAGAGACGAGATTCTCGCCTCCTCTGTTTCGAAGTATGTCCCGTGCAGGTCGAAGACGGGAGGGACAAAGTAGGGAAGTGTACCCTTTCTGCACAATGTGCCTGAGAAGGCGGCAAGGAACCCAATCGCCTTATCTTCTGGAAGTTGGTCACAAGATGGGCCCACGATGAGTACGCCCAACATTTTCCCGCTCTTGATTTCTTCTTGCCAGTCAGCGTGCAGGGCAACCTCTTTTTTCACTTCCTCTGCCGCCAATCCGCACAATGGGTGAGGCTCATAACAGAAAGGGAATGTAAATTGTCGAGGCGGTGCTATGTGAACTGCTTCAGGAGGGAGCCTATGCAGCCTTTCGTCGTTTTCCATTTCTTTTAATCCCTGTTGAAGTTGTATTATCCCAGTTCCTCTTCTTGGGGCTGAGAGAGTTGCGACTTTACCCCTTGGAGTGAGAGGACCATGATTCTCCGCGTTGCTTCCGTCACGCGGAAACGATGGTCGGGCCGCATCCGGCAGACCCAGACGATTTCTTCTCCCATGGTGACGAGCCATTGGTGCTGTTTTTCGAGAAGTGAAAGCTTATGGTCGGTCAGGAAGTCGCTAATCAGGCGTGAACGCCCTCCCATGCCAAAGGGCTGAAAGCGATCGCCCGCTTGCGGATGGCGAAGGGCGAGGGGGGCATTGACTTTGTCGGCATCAAGGAAGGCACAATCGGGCGTAAGGTTTTGTGCCTTCAGCCACTTTAAGGGATAGTCTGGCTCCTTGATTTGAATATGCAGTTTGACCGTCTGACTCGGTTTGTTGGTACAGTCTTGCAATATGAGTTTTCCTCGGTCAATGAGCACTTGGTGGGTGGGGCTGATAAATTCCTTCCCCGATTGTCTTTGGCGAATAGCTGTGAGCATACACGTCTCTTGCGTTACGTTGAATCCGCATCCCGAAAGTCTCTCATGCAGTGTGGTGGCTGTCAGATCGTCGGAAAGGTCCACTCCTTTCATGTAATAAGGGATGGCATCGGCTACTTTTTCCGCCGTTTCTGCGATGTGTTCCACAGCCTTCGGGTTTAGTTGCCGCAGCAAGGGCATGATGTCCAACCGAATACGATTTCGCAGGGCTGCCCGTTCGAGGTTGGTGCTGTCTGTCATGTAGTCTTGTCCGATGTGTTTGAGATAGTCGAGAATCTCCTCTTTCGACATGTCAAGCAATGGTCGGATGATGTGCCCGTTCCGGGGCCTCATTCCTGCCAGTCCGCGCAGGCCAGTGCCGCGCACCAGATTCAACAGCAGCGTTTCGGCTTGATCCTCCCGATGATGGGCTACGGCAATCGCCGCGGCTCCCAGTTGCTGGCGCATCGTTTCGAACCATTCATACCTTAGTGTCCTTGCCGCCATCTCAATACTAACCCCCTGCTCCCTGGCATAGTATTGTGTGTCGAACCGCTTTACGTGAAGGGGGATGCCGAGCCGATGGCACAAGTCCGTCACAAAGTGTTCATCGCGTTCCGACTCCTCGCCGCGCAACTGAAAGTTGCAGTGGAGAGCCTCGATGTCGTTACCTTGTTCGTGCAGCATACACAAGAGAGCAACGGAGTCGGCTCCGCCACTCAATGCGACTAACGTCTTTCCCTTGTAGTCCGTAATTGTCAATTTTCCAGTTTTTCCAATATGCCGGCTGCCAGTTGGTCGCCGAGTTCAATGGCCTTTTGCAGGTTGCGCCGGGCTCCCTCCTTGTCGCCCTTCTCCCGGAGACAAATGCCCATGAGACGATAGGCATCGGGGAACTTCTCGTCCAGCCCGATGGCCTTTTGGCATTCCGTGATGGCGTTGTCTATGTCGTTGAGGCGGAACAGCAGCACGGCCAGTTCTGCGTGGTAGACAGGTTCATTCCCGTCCAGGGAGATGGCCTTGTGGATGTCGTTGACGGCTTGTCCTAACATGCGAGTGCGGCTTTCCAGTTGTTCGCGCTTGTAGTAGAATTGTCCGGTCAGTTGCCCCTGCATCAGGTGCTCGTAATCGTTGAGGTCGTTGATGGCATCCCTGAGTCGGCCCATTTCGCTCAGCGTATTGCTGCGGAGGAGCAGATAGGGCGCAGCCTCGGCATTGTAGGGTTTCGTGAAGCAGGCGACCGCACTGTCGTTCAGCGCTAAGAGTTCTTCGTTGGTGGCCTTGAGGTTCTGGCGGCACTGCCAGGCATAGAGGAAGACCTCGGCCGAGCGCATTTTCGTCTGAGTGACTTCCATGTACCGCTGATAGGCCTCCTCATAGCGTTTCGATGCGAACAGTGTGTGGGCTTCCTGCAGGGTGTAAAGCGGCAGTGCATTGATTTCCTTGGCTGCTGTCACGTCTTTCAGTGCCTGTTCCATGGTCCATGTTTCTGGCAGGTTCTCCTGACGTTGCACTACAGCGTTGTATAAGGAACGTGAACGGGCGTAGAGCAGTTCGTCCTTCTGTGTCTTGGCCTTTTCGAGTCCTTCTTCGTAGGTTCGGTAGGCGGCCTCGTAGTCGTGCCGCTCTGCTTCCATTTCTGCCTTTTGGATGTAGCCCGTACCGCTCTCGGGGAACTTCTCTACGAAGTCCTCGGCGTAGGTCGCCTTTAGTTCGTTGTTCGAGGCCGATGCCAAGTAGAGGAAACTGACGGCCTGGCTCTCGTCGGAGGGCAGTAGCAGGGGAATCCGGCAGTTGCGCATCTCGCTGCTGTTTATGTCCATTGCGCGGATGGACAGTTGTTCGGCCCACTTGATGTCGAGTGCATAGTTGGGTGCCTTGTCTGCCACGATGGGAGTCTGGACAATGGCCACCACTGCCCCCAACTCATCAACCAAGGGAGTGCCTGCCAGTTCCGGATTGGCCATGCTTCCTAACGTGTAATAGTTGAAGTTGCCAGCCTTTTCCGTAGCCTTGATGGCATCGGCTTCTGCCTTCGGGAGGAGGTAGACCGTTTGTCCTTTTGTCGCAGCTTCGGCGGCGATGGGGAGGCACGTGTTTTTCTTTTTCCCAGTGGCTACTTTCAGTTTGGCGATGTCGTACGTGGCGTTGAATCCTGCAATTCGTTTCACTTCGTGACTCATGCCGGATTCGTCCACGGCCCATGCGGAACGGGCTTCTTGCAAGAACTTGAAGGGAGCGATGACGCCGCCGTCCTCGTCGATGTAGAAGCCGTTGGCACGAAGTGTGTCACCTTTAGCCTGAATGGCATATAGCCTGACAATGCTTTTTTGAACTTTTTTAGCCCATTTGGGGCCTGCGGCAAAGGTCGTCTGCGAGAGTGCCAAACCGATGGCGCAAAGTATGATGGCAGTTGTTTTTCTCATTTTCCTTTTTACTTGTTTGCGGTCCTGTCCGGACCATTATCCTTTAACTTATGCGATGCCCAACAGTGCGCGGGCGTTGTCGATGGCTGCCTGTGTCAGCGTGCTTCCTGAAAGCATTCGGGCCAGTTCCTCGACACGTTCTTCTGTCGAGAGGCTCACGATGTGGCTGGTCGTGCTGTCCGACTCGTCCGTCTTGTAGACCCGATAGTGCCGGCTTCCCATGGCGGCGATTTGGGGTAGGTGGGTGATGCAGATAACTTGCCGATGCTGTCCGTCTCCCATTTCCTTCATAATCTTTGCCATTTGTTCGGCAATGTGTCCCGAGACGCCCGTGTCAATCTCGTCGAAGATGATGGTGGGCAGTTTCTCCACACCGCTAATCAGAGCCTTCAGCGAAAGCATCAGACGGGAAATCTCACCTCCGCTGGCCACTTGGGAGATGGGTTGCAGGGGTACGTTCTTGTTGGCGGAAAACAGGAAGGAGACCTTGTCGCGCCCATGCACCGTGAAACTCTCCTCGGCAGCCAAGCCGACCTGAAACCTGACGTTGGGCATACCCAAGGGAACCAATCGGCTTTGCATCTCCTTTTCGACAACCTTCGCCGCTTTCGTTCGAATCGATGTCAGTTTATTTGCTTTTGTATCAAGTTGCTGTGAGATTTTATCGATTTCTTTCTCTAAATCGTGAATCCTTGTGTCGCTGTGCTGGATACGGGACAATTGCTGCCCTAAATCTTCCCGCAGGGCAATGAGTTCGGCCACGCTTTCCTTGTGGAACTTTTGCTTCAGTGCATGAAGTTGGGAGATGCGCTCGTTGACAAATGTCAGCCGTTCCGGGTCGTACTCCACCTGTTCCGCTCCGCTTGAGAGTTCGTTGGCGACGTCCCTCAGTTCGATGTAGCAACTCTCCAGTCTCTCGGCCAGTTCTTGCGCGGGGCTATACACGCCCGCGATGGCCTCCACCCGTCGTGACGCATCCCGAATCAGACTCACCGCTCCGGCCTCCTCGCCGTCGAGCTGTGAGTAACTCTGGTAGAGTGCCGACTTGATTTCTTCGGCATGTTCCAGGGTGTTCAGTTCCTGCTCCAGTGCCTCTTCTTCGTCTTCCGATAGTTCCGCTTCTGCCAGTTGCTGGTGCTGGAAGGCGATGTAGTCCAGTTCTTCCTTGCCTCGCTCGTATTCCTCCTGTTCCCTTCTGAGCGCATCCTTGGCCTGTACGTAGGCTTTGTACGTCGTCCGATATTCGGCCAGGAGCGTCTGGTCCTTGGCCACGGCATCGAGCACGTTCAGTTGGAACCCTTCGCGGTTAAGCAGCAAGTTCTGGTGCTGGCTGTGAATGTCGATGAGTTGGTCGCCCAGTTCTTTCAGGTCTGTGAGCGATGTCGGGGTGTCGTTGATGAAGGCACGCGACTTGCCGGTGGCTGTGAGTTCGCGCCGGATGATGCACTCCTCGCCGTCGAAGTCCAGGTCGTGGGCGGAGAAATAGTCGGCAAAGTCGTATTGCGACAAATCGAACCTTGCCTCGATGATGCAGCGTTGTGCGCCCGCCTTTATCATGCGCAGGTCGGCTCGCTGCCCGAGCAGCAGTCCGATGGCTCCCAAGAGGATGCTCTTTCCAGCGCCCGTCTCTCCCGTTATGACAGAGAATCCGCTGCCGAACTCAATGTCCAATTGTTCAATTAGGGCGTAGTTTTGTATATGGAGGGATGTAATCATTACTTTTTTAATTTGTCCCAATATTCGCTTAATGAGGTGTTTATGCCAAATAGGATTTTGTAAGCCGTCTCTTTCTCCTGACTGGTGCCGCGACCGCTGTAGATGTTCACCAGTTCGTCACGCTTGTATTCCGTGAAGAGTACTGGCAGCTGGCTCATGGTGCGGGCATCTTTCGAAGCCTCCAGAAGCCCGAGAGCCTCGGTGATGGCCGCCCGTGCCGTTTCCGCATTGTCGGCCATTTGGTCCAGTCCCTCGCGGTGATACTTGTAGATGAGTTGCCTGTAATCCTCCATCGAGCCGTCGAGGTAGTCGTTCAGCAGTCCGAAGCGGTTCTTGTTGTCGCTGAACGAGGCCCAGCCGGGGAAGCCCAGGCTCTGAGCGTTCGTGACGATGTTTTCTGCCGTCTGCAGGTACGTCGTTCCTCCGAGCGGGGCCATCGAGTCCATGTCGTAGCCGATTATCATGTAGGCATAATAGGCCAGTATGGCGGTCAGATTGTTGTCCACATATTCGGGGTTCCATTCCAGTTGGTCGGTCGCCTGGAAGTTGAACTGGAAGTCGCCGTCCTTCACGCTGTAGAGCGTTGTGTTGTACGAACTGTTGAACACTGGGCGGCTGCTCGTCATCAGCAGCGTCCCCTTTATCAGGCCCGTCGATTCCTCCCAACTGTTCACGGTGATGTTGAAGTTGCACTCAATCTTCTCCGACTCCCGAAACTGCAGGTCGCTCCATCGGTGGTCGTTAAGGAACGTTTCAGCCTTCTCCTTCAGTGCATCGAAGACTTCTGTCTTCGTGTTCGACAGTTGCGCTGTGTTCACCACGACCTTTGCCCTAAGTTCCTGAGCCTGTGAAGTGCCCCCTGCGAGCACCGCGGCTGCTATTGTGATAAGTACTATTCGTCGCATCATACCTTTTCCGTTCACGTTATTTCCGACTACAAAGTTAACCATTTTTCCCCAATATCCCCACTATTTCGTATTATTTTCTTAGCCGTGTGGGTGCGTATGTCATGAATTTTCTGTAACTTTGCAGGGACTTTGCGCCCAATCGCATCTGCGTACGCTGAAACATTAATAAAACATAAAAGAAAAAGAGAAACGATTATGTCAGAACAAATCAAAACGTTACGGGACAGTGCCGCGATGCGGTGGACTGCCCTTTTGCTGCTGGCCCTGGCCATGTTTTGCAGCTACATCTTCATGGACATCTTGTCGCCCATCAAGGATTTGATGCAGGAGACACGCGGATGGGACTCGACGGCCTTTGGCACGATGCAGGGCTCTGAGGTGTTCCTGAATGTGTTTGTCTTCTTCCTCATCTTTGCCGGCATCATTCTGGACAAGATGGGGGTGCGCTTCACGGCCTTGTTGTCTGCCGCAGTGATGCTGGTGGGAGCCGTGATAAAGTGGTATGCCGTGAGCGATGCTTTCATCGGGAGTGGACTGGAGGTGTGGTTCACCAACCATCTCAACTACATTCCCGTCTTTGACGAACTCGGCGTGTCGCCCTTCTATGAGGGAATGCCCGCATCGGCCAAACTGGCTGCAAGCGGTTTCATGATTTTTGGCTGTGGTGTCGAGATGGCTGGCATCACCGTGAGCCGAGGCATCGTGAAGTGGTTCAAGGGTCGCGAGATGGCTTTGGCCATGGGTAGCGAGATGGCCCTGGCCCGACTGGGCGTGGCCACGTGCATGATATTCTCTCCCTTCTTTGCCAAGTTGGGAGGCCAGGTGGATGTGAGCCGCTCGGTAGCCTTTGGCGTGGTGCTGTTGTGCATCGCCTTGATGATGACCATCGTCTATTTCTTCATGGACAAGAAACTGGACGCACAGACTGGCGAGGCCGAGGAGAAGGACGACCCGTTCAAGGTGTCCGACCTGGGCAAGATTCTCACCGATTCGGGCTTCTGGTTGGTGGCGCTGCTTTGCGTACTCTACTACTCGGCCATCTTCCCCTTCCAGAAGTATGCCGTCAACATGCTTCAGTGCAACCTGAGCCTGACGGAACCCGCCAGTGATTCGTTCTGGGCCAGTTCTACGGTGACGATTGTCCAGTACGTAATCATGCTTGTGGTGGCAGCCGCAGGCTTTGCCTCTAATTTCCAGAAGCGCAAGGCGGCTCAATACGGTCTGCTGACACTTTCGGTCGTGGCCCTCGTCACGTATTGCTACATGGGCTATATGCGTCAGTCGGCCGAATCAATCTTCGCCGTCTTCCCCTTGCTGGCCGTGCTGATTACCCCCATCTTGGGTTCGTACGTCGACCACAAGGGCAAGGCAGCCTCCATGCTTGTGCTCGGTTCCCTCCTGCTCATAGCCTGCCACCTGACCTTCGCCTTTGTGCTCCCGATGTTCAAGGGCAGTGCTGTCGGTGGCATTGCCGTTGCCTACATCACCATCTTGGTGCTCGGAGCCTCCTTCTCGCTCGTTCCTGCCTCGCTGTGGCCCAGTGTGCCCAAGCTGGTCGATGCCAAGGTCATTGGTTCCGCCTACGCCCTGATATTCTGGATTCAGAACATCGGCCTTTGGCTTTTCCCCCTGCTCATTGGCAAGGTGCTCGACAAAACCAATCCAGGCGTGACCGACCCGACGCAGTTCGACTACACGGCTCCCCTGGTGATGCTGGCCTCGCTGGGCGTGCTGGCTCTCATTCTCGGTCTTGTACTGAAAGTGGTGGACCGCAAGAAGGGCATCGGACTGGAAGAACCTAACATCAAGGCATAAATTAGGGTGGAGACAAGGTGTTCCCATGGTGGATTTCCTTGTCTCCATAATATTTTCTGCCCAAATGCTTGCTCGTCTACGACCTTTTTCTTACTTTTGCAGTCGTTTTGAGTCGGACACGGCAGAAATGCACCCGTAGTTCAATGGATAGAATGGAAGATTCCGGTTCTTCAGATTAGGGTTCGATTCCCTACGGGTGTACTTCTTTATAAGTAAAGGCTCAACCATTAAAGTCCCGCAGTCAGGAATTTCTGTCTGCGGGACTTCTTTAATTCTGCGGTAAACGGGGCTGGGTGGTACGCAGGCGTCTCGCCTGCGGTCCTTAATTACCAAAAGTCCATCCTGACCGCAGGCGGGACGCCTGCGTACCATCGGCTGAAGAAATACGCTTTTGAGCGCGCACACTCCATCCCCTCGATGAATAATTTACAGTATCTTCAATGCAATTGCAGCACAGGCTTCGGCGTCGGCAAGGGCATGGTGATGATTCTCCAGGCAGTAGCCACATTCTGCCGCGACGGTATGTAGTTGGTGGTTCTCCAGATAGGGGAAAGTACGCCGTGACACACAAAGGGTGTCGTAGAACTCATAATCGGGATAGTCCATCTGATAGACACGGAACACGGCTTTCAGGCAGCCTTCGTCGAAGGGCTTGTTGTGGGCCACAAGGGGAAGCCCCTCAATCAACGGCTCTATCTGCCGCCACACTTTGGGGAAGACTGGTGCCTCGTCGGTGTCGGCACAGCATAGGCCATGAACCTGCGAGCACCAATAGTTGTAATAGTTCGGCTCGGGCTGAATGAGGGAATAGAACGAATCCACAATCTCGCCACCGCGAACAATGACGATGCCGACAGAGCAAACACTGCTGCGCTCATTGTTAGCCGTCTCAAAGTCTATGGCTGCAAAGTCTCGCATATTGTACTATTTGCTTCTTACAGTTTCTTTATCACCCGTTGCAGTTGTTCGCCGAGTCCGATGGTGTAGCCTTCGGAACAGAAGACGACGCGATTGAACGTGTCGGCAATGATGAAGACGGGTAACTGGCCACCGGACTGCATTTTCATCTGGGTGGCTATCTGACGACGGATGGAACCGTCACGGTCAATGCCGAAAAGCGTGTTCTTCGGTAGTTGCCCGAAGTCTTCTTCTCGGAACTTCTGCGCCTCTTCCTCGCTTTCGAAGAGTAATAACAGGGGGCGTCCCCACTGGTCGAAATCGTTTGCCACCTTGGCAATGTCGCGGAGGGCATGGTTAGTGGGTTCCTGGCCCATGCCGACGAGGCCGACCACGAAATATCCGCGTCCCGTCTGCGACAGAATGGAAACAGGACTGCCCGGTTGCCGTGAAGCGAGTGGCGTGTAGCGCGACTCGGCATCGAAATAGCCAATGACGCAGACCTCTGTCTCGCTTTGGCGAAGACGGAGCGGAAGGGTAGTGGTGCGGCCTTCCTCCACGGTGAAGATGCGGTTCGTGGCCAAGACGCTGCCGTTGGCCAGGCGTGTGCCCGTAGTGAGGAGGTAGGTGCCGGCATCCAGAGGAGTGCCGTTGCGGAATGTGGTGGTCCAACTGGTGCCTCCGCCCATGTCCACCTGTCCCTCTTCGAAGTTCAGCAGGTTGGTGGCCCCAGAGGGCGTGATGCGTGAAAGCGTGAAGTGGCTATAGTATTTCGGGTCGTCCAGCAGTTTGGTCGGTTCGTAGGTCAGCACCAGTGTGCCCTGCTTGCTTACGGTCTGAACGGCCGCCTCAAAGTCGACGTCCACCCATTTCCCCTCCGCTTGTTTGCGGTATTGCACCTTGCCCGTCACGACATCCTTGCGGGCCTCGATGCCCAAGGAACGCGCCAGGGTGACAAAGAAAATGTCGCGGCTGCGCGTGTCGGTCACCCTCGACTCCCATACGCCTGCAGGGGTCTGGGCGATGCGCAGGGCTTTCTTGTCCGGGTTCAGGTGAATGTTCTCCTTCACCCACTTCACCAACCGCGAGGGGACGGTCTTCATCTCCTGTCTTGTTCCCGTGTCGAATGCCTTCTCGAAGAGGTGCTTGAAGGGGCGGATTATCATTTCGTTCTCCACGCGCGGGCAAAGTTGGTCGCTCTCGGCGTTCATGTTGTCGTCCAGAATCTCCATAGGCATGTCGCGCAGGTCCTTGTCCGTGAGTGAGGAAAGCAGTTTGTATGCCCGTTCCTCCTGTCCGCGATGGTTCTCGATGAAAGTCAATATCGTGGGCCAGTTGCCTCGGCTCTTGACCAGCAGGTCGGCAAATCGTGCGCTATATCGCAGGGCCATGTTGCGCGGCATGAAGGTGGCCTCGTAAGCATGGCGCAGCGAGTCTTCGTAGGCCAGACGCCGCTGGTTCTCCTTGCGCAGTTCGACGGGGACTTCGGGTATCAGTACGCGTTCGGCGGGCGGCACGATGTCCAGTTCCTGCTCAGAGGGGACGGACCCCAGTTTGATGGTGATGCGTTTGTCGCGTCCGAACGACGCTTTGGCATAGCCGTATTGTCCGTCTTTCGAGGCCCAGACGAGCATGTCGCCCTTGCCGGCGGTCAGGAACGTGGTTCCTTTCTTGTCCGTGTACTTGGTGGCCACGGTGCAGAACTCGGCATAATTGTAGATTTTGAAATCGACCCGCGCGTCGTTGACTGGATGGCCTTTGCGGTCGAGTATGCGGAAGTCGATGCGGGCACTGCTGCCGTAGTTGTCGATGAGGTTGATTTCAGTGAAGCACGAGGTGCGCAGCATGACCTCCTCTGCTCCGTTGTAGTCGCCAAAGGCGCGAGTGTGCATCAGCATGGCCCGTGAGGCTGGGGCGTTGAACCAACCCAGGTTGAGCACAGGCTCCGGTTCGCAGGCCCCGAGGAAATACCATGTGCCGTCGGCCCAGGCCTCCACCCATGCGTGGTTGTCGTCGGTGTGAGCCCAACGGGGAGTGTAGACCTGTCGGGCAGGGATGCCAATGCTGCGCAGGGCGGCCACGGTCAGAGTGCTCTCTTCGCCGCACCGTCCCAGAGCGTTCTTGATGCAGGCCAGGGGGGAGAGCGTGCGGCCGTCGGAGGGGGCATAGGTCACTCGCTCATGGCACCAATGGTTCACTTCCAGCACGGCTTCCTTCATGGACATTCCCTTCACGCGCTCTTTCAGTTCCCGGTAGAAAACCACGCGAGAGGTGTCCAGCGCCTCGTTGTTGACACGGACGGGGAGCACAAAGTGGCGGAACAGCAACTCGGGTACGTCTTGCCCCCAAGGCATCTCCTGCTGCGCACGGAAACTGGCCCTTACGTTCAGCAGGTGGAACGGGAGGGGGTAGTCCGTGATGTCGGAAAGCGGCATGTAGGCATAGAGGAAGCGCAGGGCCTCCATTTCTTTGGTATCCTGGAGTTCCTCGATGGGGCGGACGTACCTGTCGCCGATGATATTTCTTTTGCTTTCGTAGGCCTGGAACACCGTTGCCCGATAGGCATTGTCGGTGATAAAATGCGGGTTGGACTGTGCCGTGCAACGTAAGGCAATGAGCACGAGGGACAAAAAGAGCTGAATGGGTCGTTTCATGTCGTGATGGATTAACTAAGGCTTCAGTTGTTTGATGGTATTTCTTACACGCTCCGCCGTGGTGCGGGCAATGTCGCCGAACATCGGGTCAGAGTCAGCGGGGACGGCTTCCCGGGCCGAGAAGTGGAACTCGCGGATTCCCGTTTCGCGCTGTATACGGGCAATGTTGCTCTCGTTCACTCCGCTGCCGGCCAGCAGCGTGATGCGCCCGAGCGCCCGTTCCTGCAACTCGCGCAGCAGAGGAATCCCCCGCTCGGCTGTGGGCTGTTGGCCAGAGGTCAGAATGCGGTTGAAGCCCAATGAAATGATGTCCTCCATGGCCGCAAAAGGATTCTTCACGCGGTCGAATGCGCGGTGAAAGGTGACGGACATGCCCTGCGCAGCCGTAATCAGGCGTTGGCAGGCCGCCCTGTCTACCTCCCCCTCGGGAGTCAGGCAGCCAAACACCACGCCGTCGGCCCCCAGTTGCCGGCACATCTCAATGTCGGCCTCCATCCGTTCCAGTTCTGCCGCGGAGTACACAAAATTGCCGCCGCGTGGGCGGATGATGACATGCAGTCGGGTGTGTGTCAACAAACTCCGGGCTTGTCGTATCTCGCCGAAAGAGGGGGTCGTGCCCCCCTCGGGTATGGCTGCGCAAAGTTCCACGCGGTCGGCACCGCCCTCCTGGGCTGCAAGGCAGCTCTCAACGCCGTTGGCGCAAATCTCAAACTGAAAATCCTTCTCTCCGTTCATGTCTTGTTGGCTTGATTTCCCGACAAAGATAGTGAAATCCGAGTGCAGAATGAAATAAATTGCCCTGTTTTTCAAAGAGAAGTGCAGATTTTCTGTATCTTTGTAATGGAATATGGTGAGTATATGTGAAATGTGCAAGATGTCAAGGCTGAGGCTGAAGGTATGTGCCTTGTGCCTTTTGTGCTTCTTCCTGCCTCGCGGGATGCGGGGGCAGTGTAGGATGCGTCTGATGACTTGGAACCTGGAAAACATGTTTGATTGCCAGGACGATACGTTGCACGAGGACGAAGAATTTCTCTCAGGCGGGGAACGCCAGTGGACATGGGGACGATATTGGGCGAAGGTGGAGGATGTGAGCCGTGTGGTGATGGGGGTGGGAGAGGACGCGCCGCCCGCCTTGGTCGCCTTGCAGGAGGTGGAGAACGACAGTGTGATGTGGGACCTTACGATGCGCGGCAGCCTGCGGGCGCTCGGTTACCGTTATGTCATGACAGACGGACCGGACAGGAGAGGGGTGGACGTGGCCTTGATGTATCAGCCCCTGCTGTTCCAACTCCTTGGGAGCGAGTCGTGGCGCGTGCCCTCGGTGGACTACGGGCTGCGCCCGACGCGCGACCTGCTCCACGCTTGGGGACGGACGCTGTCTGGCGACACCCTCCACGTGGTTGTGTGCCACTTGCCCAGTCGTCTGGGAGGACGGATGGGGAAGCGCAACCGAAGACTGGCCGCCGAGACGTTGAGGAATAAGACGGATTCCCTGCTCTCCGCCATCCCCAGCTGTAAACTCGTGGTCATGGGCGATTTCAATGCGCCTCCCTCCGATGCCGTTTTCAAGAAGGTGCTGAGACAGGTTCCGCTCGTGGATCTTGTGCCTCAGAAACGTCGTCCCGTGGAGGGCACATACCGCTTTCAGGGCAACTGGAGCTGGATTGACCATATTCTTGTCTCTCCCCGTCTGTTCGCTTTGCAACGGACTTCTCCTGCCTTGCACCTATATGCAGCTCCCTGGATGCGACGCATGATGACGGACGGCACATGGTATCCGCGCCGGACCTACATGGGCACCCACTATGCGGGAGGTGTCAGCGACCATCTCCCCCTCTATTTTGACCTTGTATGGTGACGGAATATTTCCTGCATGAAACTGAGGAGGACTTGCCTGATTTCTGGCAAGTCCTCCTCGGTATGTGTTGGTTGGGGAATCTCGGGGATTACTTCTTTCCCCAGAAGTCTTCCTCAGCCTTCTGCTTGGCGATGTAGGCATCGTATTCAGCCTTGGCACGGGCGTTGGCTGCGGCGTTGGCCTGAGCCGTGCGAATCTTCTCTGAAAGACGGTTGGCAGAACCGCTGACCGTGATGTCGGCTGAAGCGGCCTGGTCGCAGTAGGTGAGTGCCTGGGGATATTGCCCTAATGCCGTATAGACGGCGGCCTTCTTCATGTAAGCCTGGCCAGCCAGGTCGGAGTTGTATGCAACGGCTTTGTCCAAATAGACAAGTGCGCCGGTGTACTGCTTGCTGTTGATGAGGCTGTTGGCAATGATGAGGGAGATGCGTCCACGACGGGCATCGGTGGAGCAGAGTTCGATGGCCTTCTCATAGTAGGTGAGCATGTCCTGGAGTTTCCCTTGCTTCTTGCTGTACTGAGCCATACCGATGGCCGATTCGTAGGTAGGCTCGATGGCGTAGGCGTATTCGGCCGCCTTGTAGTAGACCTCGGTCGTGTCGCAATCGTTGGCAGCGAGCAGGGTCATAGCCTTGCGCAGATAGTCGAGGTTCGACTTGTTGGCCTCAACCTTGGGGGCGAACATGTCGATGAGCTGTTCGGGGTTAGCCGCACCAGACTCGGCAAACACCTGCTCGATGATGGCTAAGGGCTTATCGTACTCGTCGACAATCTTCTGAGCCTTTTCGGGGTCGGTCTCTTCCTTGGCAAGTTGGAGCATCTTCTCACAAACCTCGGTAGAGGAGAGGTAGTCGTTGAGGAACTGCTCGCGATAGTAGTCGGGAGCCAGTTTGTAGAGTTCGTGGCTGACGGAGAAGAAGTATTGGATGTAGAGGCCCTTCACTTCGCGTCCGCCCTCTTCGTTGATGGCATTGATGCCCTTGGCATACATGTCATATATATTATTATAGGTATAGTTGTTGCCGTCGGCTCCGTACCCGTAGATGTGGTAGTAGTTGGCCTTGGCGATGAGCACGTCGCCCTCGGTGGCACGTCCGCGCTTGCCTTCGGGGATGGAGGCGTTGAGGTACTTGAGGTACTTCAGGCGGGTGTCGAAGAGGTGCATCAGTTCGTCGAGGTAGACCTTCTTCTGGGCTACGTCCTCGGTACCCTTGATGAGGTTGCCGAGCATGACGGCACCGCGTGCGTAGATGCTGACGGTGGCGATGGGGGCATTGTCGATGAGCCACTTCCAGTTCTCGTGCATTTCTGCCCAGTTCTGCGACTGGTAGAACATTTGTAGCATGGTCACGTATCCGCTGACCTTCTTTCCGGGCTCTGCCACGGCTTCTTCACCGATGTATGCAATGCTCCAACGTACTTCGTCGTTAGTCAGGTCGACACTGCCGTCGTCATATTTTTCGTACTGCGCAAAGGCGGGAAGGGCCATTACGGAAAGTCCAAGTGCCACTGCAAACTTCTTGAAACCGAAGCCGGTCCCAAGTTCCTTACTCTCTCTCATGCTTAAAACTTTCATCTCGTTCTCTCCTTTTGTTGATTAATGAATTGTAGCCTCATGAGGCTTTTCTATTGCAAAATTATAAAATATTTCGTTACGTAGGGTAATAATGTGCGTTAAAAAGGGTTGAAAAATGTCAAAAAGTGTTACATCGGGTGATTTAGTAATGGTCGTAATGTGTGACCTCAACTTTCTCCGAGGGGCGCTTCGCGAATTCCTCGCAAATGTGTTTTGCCTCGGCAACAAACTTCTCATTGAAGATGTTGCACTTGCAAATGATGGGATTCTTGAACCACTGCATGTAGGTCCCGTTCTTGCAGTTGATGCACTGCACCATGCCCTTGACTCTTTCTGCCATATTTCCTGCTCCCTAATCCTTAATCCTTAATCCTTAATCCTTAATCCTTAATTTATTTCCTCCCAACCTAATCACTTGATTCACGTGGTTGCGTATGAGGAGCGAATCGTCGTTCAGCGAGACGATGTCCATGGTGTCGACTCTCGTGACTTTGCCATACTCTTGGGCAACCTCAGAGGAAAACAGGATGTGGCCGTTCCACAGTTTCCATCCGTTGTAGGGGAGCGACTGGCTCACGACCGTCCCGTCGGACTTTATCTCCATGGTGCCTTCGGGGGTGTGCCAAGCCTGGGACAGTTGGGTGACGTTGACAGCCGTGACCATCGTCTCATTGCCCTCGGTCAGCGTCAAGGCGAAGCGGTCCGTCATGTTCCGTATCTCTCCCATGAGTTTTCCGTCCTTGCCCGTATAGGGGCTGGTGCGGTAGACTTCGAGTGTGTCGCCGGCGTCTGTGACGAACTGCATGGCACTCATGCCGGTGTCCTCTCCCAGATGGCCCCATACCGTCGAATCGCACAGCGCCGGGCTGTCCGTTTCCGTTTCCGTGTGGGTGCCGGCGGGTTCCTTTTTGCAGCCGGACAGCATGAAGGTGAGCAATGCGGCTCCGAGGATGCCTGTTTTCATCTTTTTCATTACAATTATATAACAATTGTCGTAATTGGAATGCGAAGTTAGCATTTTTCGGTGGAAATATCAAATAAAAGTGTTACTTTTGCACCGCGAAACATAAAATATGTGATATGATATTTGATATTCTGTTTGTACTTCTGGGCTTTGTCTTGATATTGAAAGGGGCCGATGTGATGGTGGACGGGGCTACGGAACTGGCTCGCCGGTTCCGCATCACGGAAGTGGTAATCGGCCTGACGGTAGTGGCGCTCGGCACCAGTATGCCGGAGTTCGTGGTCAGTTTCTTCTCTGCCTTGAAGGGCAGCGGCGACATGTCCGCCGGCAACATCATGGGTTCGAACATCTTCAACTCGCTCGTCATTCTCGGTGCCTCGGCTTTTGTGACCACGGTTCCCGTCCATCGTCGCGCCTTGTTCGTTGACATCCCCATGAGCCTTTTTGCTGCCGTTGTGTGCAGCCTGTGCTGCTTTGATGCCTATCTGTGGCATTCGGGGGAGAACGAGATTTCTCGAATCGACGGAGCCATCTTCCTTTTTTGTTTCCTCCTTTTTATGGTCTACAACTTCTGGCTGGCCAAGCGGAAGAAGAAGGAGATGGAGGTCGTGGAGGTAAAGGATGGCCCTCTTATGATAGGGGTGAAAGTGGTCTTGGGCTTAGCGCTCCTGTTGGGAGGTGGGCAACTGTTGGTGGATTCAGCCTCTAACATTGCTCGCGACTTGGGTGTCCGTGAGGCAGTCATCGGGCTCACCATCCTGGCTGCCGGCACCAGTCTGCCCGAACTCGTCACGAGTGTCGTTGCGGCCCGTCGTGGCAGTATCGACATGGCCATTGGCAATGCCATCGGTTCCAACGTCTTCAACGTCTTCTTTGTGTTGGGTTCAGCCTCCATGATTCGCCCGATGATGGTGCAAGGCATACGCCCCCTCGACATCGTGATGTTCATAGGCGGCCCGGCTCTTTTGTGGCTTTTTGCGATTCTCTTTCGAAAAATTAATCGTTGGATGGGAATCCTGCTTGTCCTGGCTTATTTGGCCTATCTGGTGCTCCTCGTCCGTGGCGAACTGATGAAATAAACCGCCTCAGACAAGAATATATGCTTCACGTGCGAGGCTTACGTCCTTAGGCTTATTCCATGCGCATGGAATAAGCCTAAAATTATTATCCTATTCGGATAAAGATACTGCCCTTGTTGATTTGTGCCCTATTTTGCTTCTCCTTTTGATGTTTATGCTTGCTTTTTGTTACATGTTATCACAAAAGGGCGTTCTTTTCATATAAAATACTAAAAAAATGTGGAGAAATAACACGATATTCAAATATTTTTGTATCTTTGCCCCAATGTGTACCATGAAGAAAATAGACAAATCTTATATAACTAATTAACTAATTTTAATCATGAGACTAAAGACTTTCTTCTTGGCGTTGTTTGTCAGCCTTGGCATGATGGCGGCAAATACAACGACCCAGCGGGCTAATCAGATTACCTCCGCAGTCACGGTTTCGGCTAACACGGACTTCGTGCTGACGCGCACCACGTCGCTCTTCAGCAGCAACGGTACGCTGAACATCCCCAGCAGTGCCATGGAGCACTCCGTCATCATCTTCAAGAGTCTGAAGCCGTCGGTTGTCATCAGCACATGGCTGAAGTACATCCGCATCAACGGCGCAACGGCTGTCGACGGCACGAACTGCCAGGTCCGTATGTACAACAAGGGTGCGATTGTCTACCCCTACGCTTCCGATTTCCAGGCACTGACCTGCTACACGGGCACAGACTATACGGGCACGTCCTACAGCGGTTACACCACGGGCAGCAGTGGCGGCTACATGAAGACGCTGACCGACACCGAACTGAAGAACAACTTCAAGTCGTTCAAACTGAAGCGCGGCTACATGGTCACCTTCGCCACGGGTACTGCCGGCTGGGGCTACAGCCGCTGCTTTGTGGCCGACACAGAAGATTTGGAGATGAATCTCCCCACCGTGCTCTCAGGCAAGGTGTCCTCCTACCGCCTGTTCCTGTGGCAGAACTTCGGTAAGTCGGGTATTGCAAACAACACCGACGCCACTGTCTGTGATGCCCTGAACGTACAGGGTTGCTACACCTACAATGTAGGTCAGAGTTCCATGATGCCCGATGTCGAGTGGCTCAGCCATAAGATTCATCCCTATTGGCCCGGTGTGGCCGAATGTGGTCAGAACGACTATTCCTGCACCATGAAGACCGACAATGAGCCGGCTAACGGCAACGATGACAATCCTGCTTCTGTGTCGGAGGTGCTTGGCTACTGGCAGGATGCCATGCGCACGGGTATGCGTCTGTGCTCCCCTTCTACCTACGACGGGTCGAACAACAAGGCGTGGTTCGACGAGTTCTTTGCAGCTATCGATGCCCGCGGCTGGCGATGCGACCTCTATGACATCCATTGCTATTGGGCAAGCTTCAGTGGCTTGAGTACACACTACAACTACTACAAGCGCCCGCTGCTCATCAGTGAGTGGATGTGGGGTGCATCGTGGAATTCGAATGGTGCCTTTGCAAGCGGTGTGACCGATGCCCAGATTGTCAGCAACACCAGCAGCATTCTTTCCACGCTCAACAACACGGCATACGTGGAACGCTACTTCTACTGGAACTCGGAGTCGAAAGCCAAAATCTATGATGGCGGTGTCACCACGCTCGGACAGACCTACGCAGCCACTGATGGCGGCCTTGGCTACAACAAGTCGTATGAGTACGTCCCCACGGTTGTCCTCAGCAATCCCTATTCGTTGGCCGGTGTCATTTCCGGCAGCAGCGTGACCCTCTCTTGGAAAGACCCTAACGGCGACATGATGGACGAGATTCGCGTCCAGTACAAGACCACAAGTGCCTCCACCTGGAATACCCTGACCACCGTTGCCCGCAAGGACAAGACCTCTGGCAGCGACCAGAGTTACAGTTTCACGGGCACACTGGCCAATGCCGGCAACTATGAGTGGCGCGTGGTGGACATCTACGAGAGCACCGAGTACCCCTCAGGGTCGCTTCGTATCGCCAACAGCAGCACCGACAATGCCACCTACCTGCCTGCCAACGTCGGCGACTTCTACTTCCAGTTCTACTCGAAGGAGGCCAGCAGCGACCTCGTATGGGCAGTGACTGCCAGTGGCGAAGACCGCGTGCAGTACAAAGCATACAACAGCAACTACGGCGACGACCCCTATCAACTGTGGGTATTGGAGGCCAACTCGAACGGCGGCTACTCCCTCCGCAACCTGGGCGAGGCAGGCTACCTGATTGCCAGTCCTGCCAGTTGGAACTTCATCACGCGTAACAGCAACTATACCGTTGAGGCTGCCCAGACTGCCTTCGGTTTCGAGTATAACTCAAGCGGCGACTACTGGGTATGCCGCAACCTCTACCACAACATGTATGTCGGCCTTTGGGACAACGACAAAAACTTTGCCGCCGGCGAGGTGCTGGCAGGTAACCGCGACTCAGAAACTACAGCCGACCACTTGGGCATTCGCATGATTCTGCGCTCCGAGGTCGGCGGCGGCAGTGCCACACCCAGCGAGGAGGCCACCGTGGGCGAGTCCTACTATATTTATAATGTAGAGGCTGGCAAGTTCCTGACCGCAGGCAACAGCTACGGCACACACGCCTCGCTGGGCGGAAGCGGTTTGAAGTGGACGCTGGAGAAGGATGCCTCCACGGGTCTCTACGCCTTCCTCAGTCAGGACAACGGCTACCTCTATGCCGCCAGTGAAGACGGCCTTTGGGTGGACGGAGCCTCTTCCGTGGGCGTGACCACCTCCGGCGGCGATGCCACTTCCACCTACCTGACCAACTACAACTTCGCCACTGGCACCACGCAGGGTACCGTCTATGGTTATGGCAAGGACGGCACACCCTATGGCTATCAGACCGTGACCAATTGGACATCGACGGTGCTCGCGGGCGACAATAGCAATTCCTCCTATCCGAATTCCGGCATGGTGGGCGGTCTCTTTGCCTACGGCTCTACGGGCAAGATGCAGGGCGGTGGGCATTCTGCACCAGCCACCGGCCCCAACGGAGAGACTGGCAACTGCTTGGGCATACTAGGTGTATGGGGCTGCGGCGGCTACTACTACCAGACGGTCACCCTGCCCGCAGGTACCTACACGCTCAACTACACCGTCTACAACCAGAGCGGAACCTCCGCCGTGGAGAAGGCCTACTTCGGTTTCATAGCCAACAGCGGCACCGAGTACCTGACTTCCCAGAAGACCTTCTCTGTTGGTTCCTGGCTGACCATTTCGGTCAACTTCACACTTACGGCCTCCACGACCGGTAAGGTTTGTGTCGGCTACAAGAGTGCCGGCGGCGGTTCGGGTGCCAACCCCCATCTCTTTGTCAACAATGTGGCTCTCCTGACCTCTGCCCAGACCACTGTATCCCACACGACGGAACAGACGCGCTTCTTCACGCTGACGAAGGGAAGCGACGACACCTACACCATGCAGGTTGACCCGCAAAACACCCACCTCGGCACCTCTGCCCTTGGCGCAAATCGCCCGGTTGGCTTCGTGGGCGACATCGGCAACACGCCCTACGTCCTTGCAGCCCCGAAGGCCACCTACCACGGCGGCGTGGGCACCAAGTGGATATTCATGAGTCCGACAGCCTATAACATCTATCACCTGAGCATCATCGAGGCAGCCTCCTACCGCCAGCAGATGTGGCCGATTGTCATCTCTGCCAAGAAAGCCGGCGTGGGAAGCGAGGAGATAGCCGTATACGAAGATCCGACCTCCACGGCCGCACAGATTGTGGCTGCCATGGAGAGCCTGAAGGCCAAGGTACTGGCCGTGGAAGCCAGTGAGACCGCTCCCGTCGACTACTCCTTCTTCATCACCAACGGCGACTGTGCCAGCAGCACGTTCGAGGGTTGGACCACGGAAGGCTCTTGGGGTTCGAACACCACGTTCTACCACAACGGCGATGCCATCCTGACCAACCGCTTCTCAGAGTCATGGGTGGCTGGCGGAGGCACGCTGGACAATCGTTCCATGACTCAGACGCTCTCCGACCTGCCCGCCGGCAAGTACCAACTTTCGCTCGACGTGGTGGCCACGCAGCAGAACGACGCCTCCGTCGAGGTCACGGGTGCCACGCTCTTCCTGGGCGACCAGTCGGTCGGCTGCCACTCGGCCAACGGAGTGCCTGAGACCTTCACGACGCCGACATTCACCGTCAACCAGGGCACTCCCGTCTCCCTGGGCTTCAAACTTGAGAGCACCACGGCCAACTGGGTGGCCTTCGACAACTTCCGTCTCCGCTACCTCGGCGCAGCCGCCATGCCCGGCGACGTGAACAACGACGGCACCGTCACCATTGCCGACGTCACGGCCCTCGTGAACCTCATTCTCGGTAAGGATGGCGACTACAATCAGGCAGCCGCCGACGTGAACGCTGACGGCAGCATCACCATTGCCGACGTCACGGCTCTCGTGAACAAGATTCTCGGCAAGAACTGACCCCATAGACGGGTACAAACTGACAGGGGCAGGCCACCGCACGGGTAGCCTGCCCCTGTGTCATATCCTTCTTTGTAAACATTTCTTATTTTCCCGATTTCTCGCCTACAGTCCCCTCCTGCATAAGATTAGTATGCTTAGGCGGATAAGATTACTAAGGTTATCCCCATAAGCATACTAATCTTAGGCCCCTAACCATAGTAACCTTTCAAACCGCATTTTACAGGTGTCATGATTTTTCGCAACCTGATGCGGCGATACTGGTGGGCTTAATGCCTCTTACGCAGCGGTTCCTCTTTCATACAAATATCTCGGAGCGAACCCGATTTCATTATTCCAGTCTACCGTGAAGGGGTCGAGGCGGAACGATTTGAAGTATTCAAGGTCTTGTAACTTACGGCAGATGCCCTTCTGCATCAGTGGGGTAAAGTCCACCAACCGTACTTCGCCTGTACTGAACGTAAGGCGCAGGGTATAGTTGCTCACATACTCGGCTGCAATAACTTTGAGCAATGGATTTTTTGTCATCATATTCTTGTCCTCCTATTACCTTAACGGTTCTATTTTCTTTGCGGCTTCGCTGTTCGTCAGTCGCTCCCAGTTCTCCATTAGTTCATCGCGGTGTAGGTCGAGCCATTCATAAACAAGGCGCAGGGCACGACGAGGCAGAGAACCAGTGACTATGCCGTCCTTAATCGTGATTTCTGCCTCATACTCATCATACCACACGTGGAAGTGTGGCGGATTGTGGTCATCTATGTACATGTAGATGATGATTCCGTAGAATTTACTAATCTCTGGCATAATATAACTATTTATTTACGTCACAAATTTACAAATAATACCCGAATTATTGCGGCAATTCAAGAAAATTTTGTGAAAAACTTGTTTGTTGCATCATTCCATGAGAGGGCGCAGGAGATAGCAACGGTCTTTTAGGAACTTATCTTCACGCCTCCCGACTTAATCGGCCTTGCCGCTTCGCCTGTCGAAGAAAAAGCACCTCGGATGCTTGTATTTCAGAAAATTTTTGTAACTTTGCAACAATTCTGGTGCACGGAGCGTCGTGGCAAAACACCAGATGACATAATGGGAGAGCGTTATACGCGAATTATCCTATCTGTGAAACTTAGGAACTTTCATGAATTTGGGATATAAGCAGTTAAGACGCTCATGCTGATGGTTGTATACCTATCTTAACCAGATAGTCTATATAATCTTAAAAGCGTGGGTTTGTGCTTATTATCAAATTCAGGGTTTCCTAAGGCCTCACAGATAGTAATAAGACTAATTACACGCTTTTTCTGTATGCATAGACATTTATTGTTCAACTTAAAAATCATACAACTATGAAAAAGTATCTTTTACTTGCAGTGTGTATGCTGTGCTCCCTTGGAGTCTCAGCACAGTTCAGTGGTGCAGGTTCTGGAACGTCGTCCGACCCGTACCAAATTACAAACGCCGAACAGCTATTCGAGGTACGCAATAGCCTTTCTGCGTATTACAAACTGATGAACGACATTGACCTGACGGAATGGATTGCAGCTGAAAGTCCGAGTCAGGGATGGACCCCCATAGGTACTACTACTACACCATTTTCGGGAATTTTTGATGGGAATAATAAATCTATAAAAGGATTATACATAAATAAGCCCAGTGTTGATTATGTCGGACTTATTGGATATGCTACAGCCTGTACGATTAGCAATATATGTTTGGTTAATCCCATTGTCATAGGTAATAACTATGTAGGAACTGTATTAGGTGGTATTAAGCCAGCTAAAAGCAATGTATCTAATAATGTTTGTGTTGGAGGTAAAGTAAAAGGACAATCATATGTTGGTGGGGTGATTGGAAGATTACTTTATGGTTCCGGTAGTAATGTCAATGGCGTTAACGTAATAGGAAATTACTCATCATTATCTATCGAAGGAAATAGTTTTGTAGGTGGAATCATGGGCGAAGTTGCGGGATATCATTATTCCTATTCTGATGCATACACAAACATTCAAACGTATAATTATCCCAACATATACGACAACTGCTTTGCAGGTGTACTAAGTGCGAAATCTAATGGTGGCGGGGTCATTGGTAAATGTTTTATCGGAATTACAAATAATTATTATAGTTGTTATATTTATATGAATATTAAAAGAAATATAGCAGGAGGGACAATTAAGGGTACAAGTAATATATGCGGCATAATAGGAGCCAGAGAAGGATCTTTAAATTCTAAATATGATTGGTTCACAATAATGAATAATGTATGTCTTGCTGATACGATTTCTGCAACACATCCATATAGAATATTTTCAGAAGCCCACGCTAATAATTATGCACTATCAACAACAACTTTATTATATAATAATTTGCAAACTACTGTGGAGGATGATGAATGTAATGGCAGTAGCTTGGGATTAAATACATTGATGCGCAAAACTACTTATCAAGGTTTCGGCTTTGATTTCACTTCTCAATGGAACATCACCGAAGGGGCGTCATATCCCTACAACATCAATCAGACGGCCCCTCCGACGATAACGAAGCTGACCAGTGGTAGTAAAGGCGTGGTGTCGGGTACGGCAAGCGGCAATGGAAAAGTTTACGTGTTTGTAGGCGAGAAAATGTATGAAGGAACCGTAACAAACGGGACGTGGAGCGTAAACCTTCCGGGCATCAAAGAGAAAACGAAAGTGGGCGTGTCGGTTCAGACAGGTAGTTTAATGCCGTCTCCAACCGTATTCCAGACATCTGCCGTCATGGTGAAGAAGATTGTGCTGGACAAGACGAGTCTTTCCTTGAAGGCTGGCACAAGTGCAGGGCTCACGGCTACTGTGACTCCCACTACGGCGCAGAATACGGGCGTTACGTGGAGTAGCAGTAACGGGAAGGTCGCCATCGTGAGCACGACGGGGAAGGTCGTAGGCGTGGGAGTTGGTACGTGTACCATCACTTGTGCGGCAGCAGATGGTGGCGGCGTAACGGCCACGTGTGCAATAACCGTCACTTCCAATAAACTCTCTGATCCTTCTGCAGATTATGACTTCGTTGACCTCGGATTGCCTTCGGGGACGTTGTGGGCAACCTGCAATGTCGGAGCAACTTCGCCAGAACAATTCGGCAACTATTTTGCATGGGGAGAGACCTCGACCAAGGAAAGTTACAACAACTGGGGCAGTTATAAATGGTGCAATGGTTCGGCTACAACGCTGACAAAGTACTGTACCGTCAGCAAAAACGGAACTGTGGACAACCTGACGGAATTGGAAGTAGAAGATGATGCTGCAACGGCCAATTGGGGACGCAACTGGCTTACCCCCAGTGAAGAGCAGGTGGAGGAACTGCTAAACAGCGAGTACACCTCCACAGAGTGGACTACGTTGAACGGGGTTGCAGGTAGGCTCATTACCAGCAACTCGAACGGTAACAGCATCTTCCTGCCCGCTGCCGGATGTATTACTGGAACGTCGCTCGTCCAAACTGATATACAATGTTATTATTGGACGCGTAACAACGTTGAAGATACGCCCTATAATGCTTACTTTATGCGCTTTCGGTCAAACGTCGTAGATGTCATCCGCAATCCGCGTTATACAGGTCTGACCGTGCGCCCGGTTCGTTCTCCCAATGCTGTTGTACCCACGAAGGGAGCCATTTATGCCATCTGGTGTGCTGCCAATCAGACTCTCTATTTCACAAAGCGGGACGAGGCTCTGTCGGCAGGTGACACTTTCACACCAGAAAATGATTCATCTGCTCAGGTCATCTCGGCAGTATGGAGTGGCACAGACGTGACCCAGTCGGGCAACAATATGCCTGCATGGTGGACTACGATATATACAACCTTGAAGAATGTAGTTGTAGAGTCCAGCTTCGCCGATGTGCGACCTACCAGTACCGCTTATTGGTTCTTCTTCTGCTCAGGGCTGACAACCCTTGATTTGGGCTACCTTGACACCAGCCTTGCAACGGATATGTCTGGTATGTTCATGGGGTGCTCTATGTTGAAGACCATTTACGTCAGCGACCTATGGACTACATCCGGCGTGACCAATAGTACGAATATGTTCCAGAATTGTATGAGCGTTGTAGGTGGAAATGGAACAACGTATGATGCGGCACACATCGACCATTTATACGCCCATATAGATGCAGCTGGTAATCCGGGTTATCTGACGGATGTATTGACTAATACCGAAACTCTGACCGACGGGGAACTCTATAGTAATGACAAAGATACAGACTTCGCTCATCTCCGTTACGTGCGCACCTTCTCCAATACGTCATGGCAGGCTCTATATGTTCCCTTGAAACTCTCTTATGAAAATTGGGCTTCTGATTTCGAAATTTGTCGTCTGAATGACGTACATCAGTGGGATGACGACAATGACGGTGAGATAGACCGCACAGCATTGGAGGTTATCAAGTTAACGAGTGGTACGACAGAGCCAAACACCCCGTATCTCATCCGTGCCAAGTCGGCAGGAGAGAAAACTTTGATTCCTGCCAATGCAACGTTGTATGCAGCTGAGGAACAAAGTCATGATGTATCATCATGGAACACTCTGTTCACTGTCACAGGATCCTATTCTGGCATATCTGGTACAGACATGCTGAACAATGGCTATTATGCGATGGGTGGCGGTGCTTTACGTCAGGCTGCAAGTGCATCGAGTGCCCTTAATCCCATGCGGTGGTATGTGAATGTAACAGACCGTAATGGTAATCCAAAGTCTTTGGGAGAGGTGAAGGTGATGGTGTTTGGTGAGGATGTGGATGGACTCGACTCTGTAAGTTATGATGTCGCTTCGACCTCTCAACGAGAAGATGTGTTTGACCTTAGCGGTCGTCGTATTGTAAAGCCTGTGAGAGGATTGTACATTCGGAACGGAAAGAAGTTTCTCATCAAGTAAACGCGCACGACCATGAGTACGAAAATGGAGGTAAGACGACCTTACATGCGACCTTTAGTTGAAATATTCCATACACAGTTACGTCGTCATCTTATGGACTATATCAGTTTCGTAGGCACGGGCGACTTCGACGTGAAGCAGGAAAATGACAATCAGGTAGATTGGGACATCTGGGGATACGACAACTCCCCTGAAGACTAATTTTCAGGTATGAAAAAAACGGCCTGCATCACTCATTGCGATGCAGGCCGTTTTTGTGTCTTCACGCTTATCGACGAAAGAACGACAGTCCCGGCTCTCGGGTTTAGAGTTCCCGTGCGATGAGGTCGTACATGATTTGGATGTCGCTGGTCGACTTCCCCTGTTCGCGCAGGACGGGGACGTCGGAAAGGAAGGGAGTCAGGATGTCCTTGGCATCGGGGTTGGCCGTGGCGTAGCGACGGGCGTATTCGTGATAGAGCGGCAGGGCGAGCTTGACTTGGCCCTGCAACCATTTGATGTGAGCCGCATTGAGGAAGTCCTCCCACTTGACCGCCGGGTCGACAAGCAGGCGGTCGTAGTTGCGCTCGGCCACATCGTATTCGCCCATGCGCAGGGCGCACCAGGCGATGGCGCGCACCGAGGGAATGACGCGCTGCCCCTTAAACTCCATCTTGTAGAAGCGTTTCTGGGCCTCCTCCCAGCGCTGGAGTTGCATCAGGCAGAGGCCTGTCTCGGTGAGCACCTTGGGTTCGTCGGGATGGGACTTCTCCAGTTGGAGCAGGCATTCAAGCTGCTGTTCGTAGCGTCCCGTCCGTGCGTAGCAGAACTGGAGCTGAAAAAGCAGCTGGGGATTGTCGCTGTCCAGGATGAGTGCCTGGCGCAGTGTGTTAATGGCTTTGCTGAACTGTCCTTGCCGTCCTTGGCAGTAGGCTATCTGCCCCAGCAGTTCGCTGTTGGCACCCGCTGCCTCGGAGAACAACTTCAGGTGGAGCTCGGCCTCTTCATAGCGGTCGTGGCGGAGCAGGGTGATGCCGGTCGTGTGGAGAAATTCGGGAGACTTGCGCAGGGTGGCTCCGAACACGGGGTGGTTGACGAACAGCATCCCCTGTGCAAACACATCGGGCCAGAGCGTCTGCCAGGGAGAGCGTCGGAGCAGGCGGTAGAGACATTGCAAGACGTTCTGACAGGCGTTCATGGGCTGCGTTTCCTTCGTGTTTTCCTCAATGTCCTCGGTGTGCTCCTTCAGCATGTTGTCCATGGCCGAGCGTTGGGCCTGTGGCATCTTGGTCGTGAGCAGGCTGAGCGAGTAGCGGTCGCTGTCGCATAGGTTGGGCTGAATCTTCCTCAGCATGGGGGTGGTAGCCGCTTCGGGACGACTGCCGTCGAAGGGAGCCAGCCAGTGACACACCCGGCGGAAGAAGGGGAACATCTTCAGGGCCGTGAAGGTGGGCAGGTTCAGGTCCACGCCCTCCTGAAACATCTGGAACATCTCCTTTGCGCTCTCGTTGATTTTCTCCCGTGTGTCTTTGCTCAGGTTGAGTCCCGATTCGGGGTCGGAGAGGTTCACTTCGGTTTCCTCCTCGAAGCCCAGCTTGGCCCTCTCCTGCGAAGCCTTGATGAGTGCGGGCAGGATTTCGTGTTCCATCTTCTTCTGGAGGCGTTCCGACTCCCGATAGAGGCAGAAGTGGTGCTGTATGTGAGTCAGTTGGCCGATGAAGTCCTTTGACTGGGCCATCTGTTGCAGTGTCTCATGTATCTTGGGATAGAGCGTGAGCGCGGCACTGTGAAACTGCGAGGCGATGCAGATGCCTACGACAGCTCGGGCGCATTCCCTTTCCTCCTCGGCGGTGGCATATTCCATCAGCAGACGCATCTTTGCCGCATCGAAGTAGTGGAGCAGAGAGAGGGAAAGGGCGCTCAGCATGTAGCAACGCACGTTTGCGTCCACACCGACGAGGTAGAGCCTGAGTTGGCGCTCCTCGTTGCTGTTGAGCTGTGCGGAGACCCATATCAGGTCGAAGAGCTGGTCTTGCTCGTCGAACGTGGGAGCACCGTTGGGCAAAGTCATGGAAGTGTCGAACTGTTCCTTCCAGATATTCTTCAGCAGGCGGGCAGTGGTGGAGTAGACATCGTGCTCGTTGTCCGTCAGATAGGTGTGGCGTAAGTTCTGAAGTGCGCGGTATGCTTTTTGGATGAACCTCGTGTGCTGCGACTCCCGGGAAGGGTCGTCGAAGCCCTGGGTCATGTAGTGGAGCAACTGTTCGTAGTCGGTCTGTATGGTGTTGACCTCTCTCTTGAGTCCGGGCACGGGGTAGGTCGTGAGCAGGTTGACGAGCAGTGTCAATGCTCCATGCAGATGGCCTCCGATGAGTTCCGACTCAACGGAGTCTGCCAGTTGCCGGAAGGTGTCTTTGTCGAGCATTTATTTTAGGAACAATGAATCGCGTGCCGATTGCTTGATTTTCCGTTCGCGGCTTTTCAGCCACGCGAGTGCCCGGTCGGCATCTCCGTTTCTTGTCTGGTGTACCTTCTTGAATACGGGTAGCTTCAGGGAGTCGGCCACCTCGGCAGGCAAGCCGAAATCAACGGTGAGAATGCTCTGCAGGACTTCGCGGTCCGCCTTCCCGTTCAGTTGTTTGACGGCCTTGTCGTAAGCGGCAAAGAAGTGTTTCATCTGGATGGAACGGAGGCTGTCGGTGCGCAGGGACTTTCTGACAACCATGCAGTTGAAGCGCGGGGCGGTGTCGTTTGGCTCGAACAGGCGTTTGTGGCCTGCGCGTTCCGCCTGAGTGGCGTATGGTTCGGGCAGCAGGGCCGCGTCCACCAGTTGTTCCATAAGCATCATGGTGCGCAACTGCACGTCGTTGACCTGGGGGCGGTAGATGGCCGCCTGGCCCAGTCCAGCCTTCAGCATCAGTTCGTCGCTCCAGTAGTCGGCCGTGCTCAGGCGGTCGAGGGCCACCATGCGTTCGTTCAGATGCTTGAGGCTGCGCATGCGTCCCTTACGGGCCGTGACGAGGCTCACCCGTCCGTCCGTTCCCATGACGACGCGCAGGGGGAGCGAGTCGCCCTGCATCTCCAGTGTGCGAAGCACGTCGGTGTAGCCCATCTCGACGCGCCCCCTCAGCAGCGACGTGTCGCAGTCCATCAGCGACATGTGTTCCTGCAGCCGGACGTCCACGCCCTCCTTCTCGAAAAGCCCGGTCCGCTCGGCATAATAGATGGGGAGGCAATCCATGACGGGCATCACGGCCACATGGAATGCCAGAGAATCTCGCCTTGTCTCTTCTTCGGGCGAGACGGTGACCTGCTCCTTCTGGCACGCGGCCAGGAGGAGCAGGACTGTCATTGAATAGAATAGGTGTCTCAAGGTTGCTTACCCTTTGATGGCTGCCACGCCGGGGAGCACCTTGCCCTCGATGGCTTCGAGAAGGGCACCGCCGCCGGTTGAGATGTAGCTGACCTTGTCTTCCAGACCGAACTTGTGGACGCAAGCTACAGAGTCGCCGCCACCAATGAGCGAGAAGGCACCCTCGGCAGTAGCCTTGGCCACAGCCTCGCCTACGGCGCGGGAGCCAGCGGTGAATTCGTCGCATTCGAAGCAGCCGGCGGGGCCGTTCCAGAGGATGGTCTTGGCACCCTCGATGGCCTTGGCAAACTTCTCACGGCTCTCGGGACCTGCGTCGAGGCCGTCCCAACCTGCCTCGATGGCGTTGGAGGGGAAGGTCTTGATCTGTGCGCCGGGCTTCACGCTGAAAGTGGAGAAGTCGTAACCGGTGCAGCAGACAGAGTCGGTGCCGAGCACGAGTTCTACGCCGTTCTTCTTGGCCATTTCCTCTACACCCAGAGCCACATCGAGTTTGTCGAGCTCGACGATGCTCTCGCCGATTTCGCCGCCGTGAGCCTTGGCGAAGGTGTAGGTCATGCCACCGCAGAGGATGAGCTTATCGACCTTGCCGAGCAGGTTCTCGATGATGCCAATCTTGGTGCTGACCTTGGAGCCGCCCATGATGGCCACGAAGGGGCGCTGGATGTTGTTGAGCACATTGTCAACGGCCTGCACTTCCTTCTCCATGAGGAAGCCAAGCATCTTGTGGTCGGCATCGAAGTAGTCGGCGATGACGGCCGTAGAAGCATGCTTGCGGTGAGCGGTACCGAAGGCGTCCATTACGTAGCAGTCAGCATAGCTTGCCAGCGTCTTGGCAAACTCCTTCTGGCTGGCCTTCATGGCCTTCTTGGCCTCGTCGTAGGCGGGGTCTTCCTTGTCGATGCCCACGGGCTTGCCCTCCTCCTCGGGATAGAAGCGGAGGTTCTCCAGCAAGAGCACTTCGCCCATCTTCAGGGCGTCGGCCTGAGCCTTGGCCTTGGCGCAGTCGGGGGCAAACTGTACGGGAGCACCCAGTGCCTTGGCCACGGCATCCTTAATCTGACCCAGTGACATTTTGGGATTCACCTTGCCCTTGGGCTTGCCCATGTGGGACATGATGATGAGCGCACCGCCCTCGGCCAAAATGTGCTTCAGGGTGGGGAGGGCACCGCGGATGCGGGTGTCGTCGGTGATGTTACCATTGCCATCCAGGGGCACGTTAAAGTCAACGCGCACGATGGCCTTCTTACCAGCAAAGTTGAAATCTTTGATAGTCATAGTTTGATTGAATGATTAATGATTTATTGATTGGATGTTTAATGATTTTGTGTGTCTCAATTTACGGCCACAAAGATAATACTTTTTTTCGGAATTTGCAAATTGTGGGGGACAATACTCGTCTAAGTCGGGACTGCATGGCGTATTTGTAAATGTAAGTTCGTAAGATGTAAGAGCCAGCCCTCAAGTTTGTCACGCCAGGCCCTTGCGTTGGCATGTGCCCAAGAGGCCGCACTCTTCGCACTTGGGCTTGCGGGACTGGCAGACGTAGCGGCCGTGGAGGATGAGCCAGTGGTGGGCTCGCGGGATAAGTTGCTCGGGGATGTGCTTGGTGAGTTCCCGTTCTACGGCGTATGGAGTGGTGCAGCGAGAGGGTACCAGACCGATGCGATGCGAGACACGGAAGACGTGGGTGTCGACAGCCATGGCGGCCTTGCTGAAGACTACGGACTGGATGACGTTGGCGGTTTTTCGGCCTACGCCTGGCAACTTTGTGAGTTGCTCTAACGTATCGGGTACTTCTCCCTGGTAGTCAGATAGTAACATACGCGACATTTCGACCAAGTGCTTAGCCTTGCTGTGGGGGTACGAAACGCTGCGGACATAGTCGTAGATAACCTCTGGCGTGGCCAGTGCCATGGTCTCGGCGGTGGGGTAGTCCTCGAAGAGACGGGGGGTGACCATGTTCACCCGTTTGTCCGTACACTGGGCACTCAGGATGACGGCCACAAGTAGCTGGAAGGGCGACTCGTAGTGGAGTTCTGTCTCAGCCTCGGGCATGGCCTGCTGGAAGTAGGCTATCACCCTGTCGTATAATTCCTTTTTTTTCATATAGAAAATCCGTTTTTCGTCGGCAAAGATACGCAAAAGAGTTGGAATATCCGTAACGAAACGTGAAGTTTGTCCAAGGGCGCTATGCTTTTAAATGAGCGGATTAATTTTCTCTTACGCTCGGTTTGCAAAATTTTTCCTCTAAAGAAAGTATGATTTCTTCATTGAACAGGCTTATAATCTCGGAAATTTTGTTTATATTTGCAGGAAAATTGTGTACTATGGGTTTTTTCAATCTGTTTTCTAGAAAAAGTAAAGAGGAACAAGTCGAGACGCTGGACAAGGGTCTGGAAAAGACGAAGGAGAGTTTCTTCGGCAAACTGACCCGTGCGGTTGCCGGCAAGTCGAAGGTGGACGACGACGTGCTTGACAACCTGGAGGAAGTGCTCGTGACGAGCGACGTGGGCGTGGAGACCACGCTGAACATCATTCGTCGCATCGAGGAGCGCGTGGAGCGCGATAAGTATGTCACCACTGGCGAACTGAACGGCATCCTGCGCGACGAAATAGCCAAGTTGCTCACCGAGAACAATACGAGCGACACGGAGGGGTTCCGGATTCCCGAAGACAAGAAGCCCTACGTCATCATGGTTGTGGGCGTGAACGGAGTGGGCAAGACCACCACCATCGGCAAACTGGCCTATCAGTTCCGGCAGGCCGGATTGAAGGTGGTGCTGGGTGCTGCCGACACATTCCGTGCCGCTGCAGTGGAGCAAATTGTCATCTGGGGCGAGCGTGCGGGTGTCCCCGTCGTCAAGCAGCAGATGGGCAGCGACCCCGCCAGCGTGGCCTTCGACACGGTGCAGAGTGCGGTGGCTCAGGGAGCCGACGTGGTGCTCATCGACACCGCAGGCCGCCTGCACAACAAGAAGGGGCTGATGGACGAACTGTCGAAGATAAAGCGTGTGATGCAAAAGGTCGTGCCAGATGCACCCCACGACGTGATGCTGGTCTTGGACGGAAGTACGGGGCAGAATGCCTTCGAGCAGGCCAAGCAGTTCACCGCTGCCACCGATGTCACCTCGATGGCCATCACGAAATTGGACGGTACGGCCAAGGGAGGCGTGGTCATCGGCATCAGCGACCAGTTCAAGATTCCCGTCCGCTACATCGGACTCGGCGAGGGCATGGAGGACCTTCAGCCCTTCAATCGTGTGGACTTTGTCAATAGCCTGTTCAAATAAGAAACTCCCAACCATGAATCGGAATCAAGAGTTCTGCCTCCCTTCAAGGGAGGGGCGGGGAGAGTCTTCCATTGACGTTATCACGTTGGGTTGCTCAAAGAATCTAGTGGATTCGGAGCGGCTCATCTGTCAACTGGAGGCGGCTGGCTATCGCGTGACGCACGACAGCGAGGAGCCTCAGGGAGAGATTGCCGTGGTGAACACCTGCGGATTCATTGCCGATGCCCAAGAGGAGAGCATCAACACTATACTGGAACTGGCGCAACGGAAGAACGAGGGACGGCTGAAGCGGCTCTACGTCATGGGATGCCTCTCGCAGCGGTTCCTCAAGGACCTGCAGAAGGAGATACCCGAGGTGGATCGTTATTTCGGCAAGTTCGACTGGAACGAACTGCTCACGGAACTCGGAAAGTCCTATCGTGAGGACCTTCGGCTTCAGCGCCGGCTCACCACCCCGCGCCACTATGCCTACCTGAAGATTTCCGAGGGGTGTGACCGCCATTGCTCGTACTGCGCCATCCCCATCATCACGGGGCGGCACGTGAGCCGTCCGATGGAGGAAATCGAGGAGGAAGTGCGGGGGTTGGTCCGTCAGGGCGTGAAGGAGTTCCAGATTATTGCCCAGGAACTTACGTACTACGGGCTGGACCTCTACCACGAGCGGAGGATTGCCCAGCTTGTGGAGCGCATTTCTCTCATACCCGGTGTGGAGTGGATTCGGCTGCACTATGCCTATCCCACGGACTTCCCCCACGATCTTTTCCGCGTCATGCGTGAGCGGCCCAACGTGTGCAAGTATATGGATGTGGCCCTGCAACACATTGCCGACCCGGTGCTGAAGGCTATGCGCCGGCACATCACACGGGAGGAGACCTACCGATTCGTCGAAGACTTTCGCCGCGAAGTGCCTGGCGTCCACCTGCGTACCACGCTCATGGTGGGCCATCCGGGAGAGACGGAGAAAGCCTTCCAGGAACTGCTGGAGTTTGTCCGCTGGGCCCGGTTCGAGCGCATGGGGGCCTTTGCCTACAGCGAGGAGATGGGCACCTACAGTGCTTCGGCCTACTCGGACGACATCCCCGAGGAGGTGAAGCAGGCACGGCTGAGCAAGCTTATGCGCCTGCAGCAGCGCATTTCGGGTGAGATTCAGGCAGAGAAGGTGGGGCAGACCCTACGCGTCATCATCGACCGCCGCGAGGGAGATTATTTCGTGGGCCGCACGGAATTTGACTCCCCCGAGGTGGATCCCGAGGTGCTCATCGACGCCGCGAAGAATGCCGACCTGCGGCTGGGCGAATTCTATGATTGCCGCATCACCGAGGCAGACGACTTTGACCTCTACGGAGTGGTCATAAACAATTGAGATAACAAAATTTGATTCATGAATAATAAGGAGTTTTTGAATGAATTGTCCAAACGGACAGGTTTCTCTGCAAAGGAAACCGCAGAGCTGATGGCCGCTCTGACCAACGAACTGGCAGAACAGTTCGAGGAGGAAGCGACCGTCTCCGTCATGGGATTCGGCAATTTCGAAGTGAAAAAGAAACTGGAGCGAGTGCTAATCAACCCCTCCACCAAGCAGCGAATGTTGGTGCCGCCCAAGATGGTGCTGACCTTCAAGCCGAGTGCAACCCTCAAAGAAAAATTGTAGGCTATGGAAAAGAAAGTTTATCTCCCAGATTTGGCCGAGGGGTTGATTCGCCGGAAAGAGATTGGCAAGAAGGAGGCCGACCTTTTTGTGCGTACGGTGTTTGAACTGATTGTGGATGCCCTGACGACCGAGCAACAAGTGAAGGTGAAGGGGGTGGGCACATTTAAGGTGGTGACCGTGGACAGCCGTGAGAGTGTGAATGTCAATACGGGCGAGCGCATCGTCATCAGCAGCCACGGAAAGGTCACCTTCTCCCCCGAAAAGACGCTGAGCGACCGTGTGAACAAACCCTTCGCCGACTTTGAGACGGTGGTTCTGAACGACGGAACTCGCACGGAAGACATGGAGCGCATAGACCCCGTAATAGAGGTTCCTGTAGAGGAAACTCCAGCGGTTGAAGAGACTCCAGCGGTTGAAGAGACTCCCGTGGTGGGAGAGACTCCAGCGGTTGAAGAGACTCCCGTGGTGGGAGAGACTCCAGCGGTTGAAGAGACTCCAGCGGTTGAAGAGACTCCCGTGGTTGAAGAGACTCCCGTGGTGGAGGAAACTCCTGTGGTAGAGGAAACTCCTGTGGTAGAGGAAACTCCTGTGGTAGAAGAAACTCCCGTGGTGGAGGAAGCACCCGTAGAGGAGACACCGATAGCAGAAGTGCCAGTTTCTGAAAAAATAGTTTCATCCTCTGTATCGAAAGAACCGAAGTCCGGCAGGGGCTGGCTGTTCTATTTCTTCTTATTCGTCCTGGCAGTCCTGCTCTTGTTGGGCGGATTTATCCTTGGGCGGAAGACGCCTGTTCTCAATCAGAAAGAAGAAGTGGCACCGGCAACAACCACGACGAAGGCAGACGTTTCCGCGCATGAAGAAACTGACACGCTGAAGAACGACACGCTGATGGCTGAGGCAAAGTCTCCCGTGGCCAATGCAACTCAAGCGGCAGAAACGCAGGTTCCCGAGTCGCAACCCGTGTCTGCACAGAGTGTGGAAGAAAGGGCAGCCCAGTATCCGCAGGTGAAAAACGGCGAGTTCTGGATTGTGGGCATTAAGGCCACTCACATCATTGAGAAGGGCGACGACCTGTCGAAGCTTGCCCTTGAGCATTATGGCAACAAGCGCATGATTAGTTACATCATCAAGATGAATCGTCTGCGCGACCCCAGCCATATCTGCGTGGGACAGAAAATCGAACTCCCGGAGTTGGTGAGCAGGCAGTAATCCCCTCAAAAAAAGACTGACATTCGTATGAACGAACTGCCCCAAGACCCCATGATGCTCTACTCGGCCGTGAACATGAAACTTCGTGACCGCTACAACACACTTGATGAACTCTGCGACGACCTCGGCATAGACCGTGCCGAACTGGAGCGGCGCCTCGCGGAAGTAGGTTTCGAATATAGCCTTCGGGACAATAAATTCTGGTGAACCATGAAACGATTATTCTTTCTGCTCAGCCTATTGCCCTTGCTGGCCTTTGCGCAAAGGCAGACAGGGGTGCGTCACAATGTTCCAACCGACAGCATCCGCCTTTCCGACCCAGCCGTGCTGGCCGACTCGGCCACGCAAATGTATTACATGACGGGCACGGGTGGCCTGTTGTGGAAGAGCCGCGACCTGAAGCTGTGGGACGGCCCCTATCGCGTGGCGGAGACCAACCCTGAGGGATGGATGGGGCCGAGGCCGATGATTTGGGCGGCAGAGTTGCATCAGTACCGGGGCAAGTATTACTACTTTGCCACGTTCACCAACCGCCAGGCCGTCTCCTGCGAGTATCGCGGACGGAAGATAGAGCGCAGGGCCTCGCAGGTGCTCGTGGCCGACAGTGCCGCCGGACCTTACCGCCAGTTTGGCGATGCAGCCTATCTGCCAGCCGACCGTCCGACACTGGACGGCACGTTCTGGGTCGATACGGACGGTCGGCCCTATATGGTCTTCTGCGGCGAATGGTTGGCCAACTGGAACGGAACAATGGAAAAGATAGAGCTGAAGCCCGACCTGAGTGGCACGGTGGGGGAGCCGAAGGTACTCTTCCGTGCCAGCGATTCGCCCTGGAGCCGCGAGGTGGAGGACGGAGAGGTCAAGTTCAACAAGGTTACCGACGGCCCCTGGTTGTTCCGCACCGGCACCGGGCGGCTGGGAATGCTCTGGACGTCGTGGGTCTATAAGGACTACACGCAGGGCGTGGCCTACTCGGAAAGCGGAACGCTCGACGGCCCCTGGATTCAGGAGCCCGACCCCGTCACGCCGCCGAACTATGGTCACTCGATGCTCTTCCGCACGCTCGACGGCCGCTGGATGATGTCCGTCCACAGCCATCGGGAGGACACCCGGGGCCGTTACGTCCGCACGCCCCACTTCTTCCCCGTCGACCTCTCGGGCGACAAGTTACGCGTAATCACAGACGAATGAGGAAAGTCCGCATCACAGCTATGCGCCAAACCGTCTATGACGACCTGATGGCGCAATACGAAAACCCCATCCGTCATGCCTGTGATGTCAGGGTGGGGCAGCAGTGGCTCTCCGTCGACGGTCAGCGCCCCGAGGGGCTGTGCCCTTCGGCCTGGGATTCCATGCGCCCCTTCGTCGAGTCGCTGGCCCGCGGCGGGGGCAACTTCTTCGACGGCTGGATGCGGGACCCCCAGAGTGCCATGATAAGTTGCAACGACGGCTTCCGGCCCGTCAGTTTCTACATCGAGGTCGTCGGGCCGCAGTCGTAAGGGGCAAGGAGCAAGGAGCAAGGGGCAGGGGGCAAGGAGCAGGGGGCAAGGAGCAAGGAGCAAGGGGCAAGGAGCAAGAGGTATGTATCAGACAGGATGACAAACAAGGTGCAAATGTATACTCTTGCTCCTTGCCCCTTGCTCCTCTTTGTCTCCTTGCTCAATCCAATCAGAAGAGAGAGAGTGTGGGGGGGAATCAGTCCGTGGTGGTCACCCCCGTCCCCCGTCTCTCATTCATCCTCGCCAAGTTGATACCCTACTGGCTCATAGCCCTCTTCGTCATCACCGTCTGCCTCCTCCTGCTCAGCGGTCTGTTCACCCCGGTTCGTTCCATGCCCTTCTGGTCGTACCTGACCACATATGTCAACCCCATGCACTATTTCATCGACGCCATCCGCACGGTCTTCCTGCGCGGCGGCGGCCTGTCGGCCATAGCCCCTCAGGTTCTCGCCCTCGTCCTTATCGGACTGACGATGGCAGCCTGGGCCGTCAAGAGTTACAAGAAAAACGGCTGACCGCCTTACAACTGCACGGTCTGCGCCCCTCCGTCGTATTCTACGGTCTTCACGCCCTGCTGCCCCGCGAGGCGTATGCGGAAGGTGCGCTTCAGGAGCATACCGGGGAACTGGCCATTGCGTCTGTCGATTGTGAGGCGGCGTGTGCGGTCGTTCCACTCCATCGGGACGATGGCGTACTGGCCCTGTTCGTAACGGTAGGAGTCGCCCTCGTCCTCGTAGAGTGTGAACTTCGCGTCGGCTCCGGGATAGACAACGATTTCCAGGTCGTCCCATTTCCGTTGACCAGCCCACTGCATGACAGGAGCCAGGGGCAGGATGCTGCCGGCGCGCACCATCATGGGGGCCTGGCAGAGCGGAGTGGAGAGAGTGACGTCCTGGCCGCCGCGGTAGCGACTTTCCGTCCAGAAGTCCCACCAGTCGCAGCCCTTGGGCAGGTACTTCGTGGCCTGGGGCGTCTGGGTGAAGTCGATGCCCTCGGTGGGGCCGTCGGTTTCCTCGTCGGTGAACTGCGGACGGACGATGGGCAGGGCAAGCAACGAGCGCCCGAACATGAACTCATCGCCCAAGTCCCACGTGCGGCGGTCCTGCGGGAAGTCGTAGACGAGGGCGCGGAGGTAGGATTCCCCCTCGCTGGTCACGGCCCATGCGGTGCTGTAGATATAGGGCAGGAGCCGATAGCGCAGGCGGATGCTGGCCTCGATGGCGTCGAAGACGGGCTGCCCTCTCTTGCTACGCTCGGCTTTGCCGCTCCGCCAGTCGGAGAATTGATATATCTCGCGCGGTGCGTCGGCTCCGTGACTGCGGAAGACGGGGCACAGGAGCCCGTACTGGAGCCAGCGGACGTAGAGTTCCTGATAGCGCGGGTTGCGGGGGGCAGAGCCATTGCCCTGCGTGTTGTAGCGGCCGCAGAAGAAGCCACCGATGTCGGTGTTGAAGTTGGGGCAGCCCGTCATGGTGTAGTTCAGCCCGAGGGGAATCTGGCGGCGCAGCACGTCCCACGAGGAGGCGACGTCGCCGCTCCAGAGGCCCGAGCCGTAGCGCTGCTGTCCGGCAAAGGCCGAGCGGGTCATGATGAAGACACGCTTCTCGCGGTCGACGGCCCGCTGGTGGTCGTAGACTCCGCTGACGCAGGCCAGGGGGAAGGCATTGCGCAGCGAGCGATAGGTGCCCAGGGGCGTCGCGCCCTTCGAGGGCGACTGGCCGACGGGACGGTCCAGCTGCTCCTCCGTGATGCCGAACTGGTCGGGGTCGGTAGAGTCCATCCACCAGGCGTCGATGTCGTACTGGTGGAGGCGTCGAAGATATTTCCAATAAATGTCGCGCCCGTCGGCACTGAACGGGTCGTAGACGCGCACTCCGCTCATGTAGTCGCGGCGCGGGGGCCACATGGGCAGCCCGCTCTGTGGCCACGTCTCGAAGTCCATGAGCAGGCCCAGCGAATCCAGTTCGCGATACTGTGGGGTCATGGGGCCGAAACTCTGCCAGATGCTAATCATCAGGTGGGCCCCCTGGTCGTGGATGTGGCGGATGGCGCGGCGGCTGTCCTGGAACTCCTCGTTCAGGAAGTCCATGGCGTTCCACGTGTAGTTCGAACCCCAGTACTGCCAGTCCTGGATGATGCCGTCCAGGGGCACTTGGTTGCGGCGGTGCCAGTCGACGACCTCCGTCAGCTCCTTCCAACTCTTGTAGCGCTCGCGGCACTGCCAGTAGCCGAACGTCCACAGGGGGAACATGGGCACCTGGCCCGAGAGCTGACGCATCAGGCGGTTGACGCCGTCGGCGGAGCCGCCGAACATGAGATAGTAGGTCAGTTCGCTGCCCACCTCGGGGCGGAAGGTCATGCCCTCGGCGTTGTCGACGAAGTCGGCCCGGGCCTCAGTGTCCCAGTAGATGCCGTAGCCCTTGAGCGACTGGACTACGTACTGGAAGTCCTCCAGGTTCGACTGCTCCATCAGGCGGCGCTCCGTGCCCCGTCGGTTCAGCTTGCCGTCCTGCAGCGTGCCAAGTCCGTAGATGGGCTCGTCGGCCTCCAGCGTGTAGGTCACCGACGGGCGCGGAGCCACGTCGAACGACTTCTCCTTCACGAGGCTGCCCTTCGGCGAGGCGAAACTCACGAGGCCCGTCTTGCGGTCGACGGTGGCCGTGAGCACGTCGGACCTCAGCTCCGTCCCGGACTTCGACTCCCTGATGTTCACGTTGTCATTCCGTGGTTCCAGCGTCACCACCATGCTCCGTCGGCTCGCGGGCCCCAGCTCCCCGCCGTGCTCGACGCGCACGATGCGGTTCGACAGGAAGGTCACGCGCGTCTCTCCCTTCGCGGTTCTGACACTGACTGAGCGCCTCTCGGCTCTCGCCCCCCCGCAGAGGCAGAGGAGCAACATGAGGCTAAAGATGTGTTTCATGAGGCTTTTTCATTTCGCTTCGCTCGGTGAGGGCGTCCCTTCGGGTCGAGCGATGAGGTTTTTTGAGGTTCTTTCGTTCGCTTCGCTCGATGAAAGCGTCCTTTCGGGTCGAGCGATGAGGCTTTTTTTAGACTTTTCGACACAAATATACGAATATTCCGCCAAACAGCCATGCCTTTCGGCCAAAAAACGTAAACTCCTGCTCCTCGCACCTTGCTCCTCCTTACCGCTCCCCCTTGCTCCCAAGAGTTGCGGACGCTGCGCTATGGTGTCTGGCACTCCGTGTTGCTATCTTTGGCGAAAATCGATATAACGTAATCGTCGAAAGACTTAAATCTTACAGGAGAAAGACTTAAATCTTATAGGCGAAAGACTTAGGTCTTATTGGATAAAGACCTAAGTCTTTCGACGCTATCATTACGGCTTTTTCGGCTCTTTGTTCAGTCGCCAGACGGCATGGAACAGGACGTAGCGCGGCATGACGTTCGTCCACGTTTCGGTACGCCCTTGGGCATTGACGGTGCGCGTCACGTTGGAGAGTTGGCCGAGCAGGTCGAATCCGTCAATCATCAGCAGGAGCCGGCCTTTGGCAAACGGACGGCTGAGCCGGGCGTTCCACACCAAGTCGTCAGTGTTCATCAGACGGTCGGCATAACCACGACGGCCATAGAGGGTGAGGTCGGTGGTGAGGTCGAGTTTCCACGGCAGGTGGAGGATGGCATCCGCCCCGATGCGATAGTTGGTGGCCGTCATGTCTTGGAAGTCGGCCCGATGGCTTGTGTAGCGATTGGCGGAGGCTTCGGCGGTGAAATTCAGCGTGTGCTTGCCGAGGGTGAACTTGAGTTTCGGGGCGATGCTGAATGAGAGCGTGCGGACGACGGAGCGCATGGGTGCCTCCTCTCCCATGAGGTCCACGCTGTGCTGATAGGCGAGGCGGGATGACACGCTTAGGTTGTGATTATGTTCCGTGAAATTATAGTTGAGTTCATGTTTCATGCTGGCATCCCAGTTGCCGTTGATGTTGTCGGGGCGATAGGTGCGGACGCCCGTCGTGCAGTCGTAGGTCTGTCCCATGGCAATGGCGCGGAAAGTTGGGGAATAGTTCAAACTCAGCATGTTTGCGGTGTGTCGCTTCTTGTTCGACTTGGAGTAGGTCAGCCCGTAGCTGGTGCTGACGCTGCTGCGCAGGTTGGGATTGCCCAAACGCACGTTCATCGGGTCGCTGTCGTCACGGATGGCCGCCTTGTTCACAAGGTCGGGTTGACGGATGTCTATGCTCGGGGCAAACTGAATCCAACTGCCATTGGTGAACCTTATCCATGGCGTTGCAGCAAACCGGAGTGTGGGAGCCGTTCGGTGGAGCACGGTGTCGATGGTGCCGCGCTGGTAATCCATGCGTTGCTGCGTAATGTCAACCCGTGCGTCGAATAGAAGATAGGCGGTGCCGTAGGCTTTTTTGTCGAATTCATATCCCACGTTGGCAACGAACTGGTGCTGATTGTCCACATAGTGACTGCGGTGGCTGTTGGTGCGGTCGAGTGTATGTCGGTATTCGCTTAGGCTGGGCAGTTCGCCGATGGGACGGGCGAAGGAGGAGTCGGCACTCGGGAGTTGGTCGAGCCGATAGAGCGATTCGCGCTCGTGCTGGTCGACGTGGAGGTATTGATAGAACGTGAAGAGTTGACGCCAGCCCTGACCGAGCGGCAAGGTATAGCCTATCATGCCGTGCATTTCCCACTTGCGGCTGGGCGGCAGGTCGGCCAGTTGGTGGCGAAAGAGAGTCCGGGGGCTTCCTGCTCCTTGCGGCTGCGACGGTGCCGCTGCATACTTGACTTGCTGGCGTGAGAACAGCTGGTGCGCCCGTTCGTAGTAGCGGCCGTCGATGGCAAAGCGCAACACATCGTTACTGTTCTTCAACTTCAACGTGCCCCAAAGGTCGAGGTCGGCATCGAGGTCGTGCCCAGTGCCAAGGCTCTCGCGCAATTGGCGGTTGATGAGCGTGTCGCGGAGATTGGGGCGCGACGATGTGGGCGAGAAAAGATTGTCGAGCAACCGTCGGCTGACCTCGGCCACGGGGGCCGTGAAGGAGGCCGAAACAGAGTTGGCGGTGTTGCAGTAGCGGCGGTATTGGACATTCGGCTCGAACTTCAGCATCAGCCGTTCGTTCTTGTAGGTCAGGTGCTGGAACGCCGTGAGTCTCCAGTCTTCGTTGCGGTTATTGCTGAAGCGATGCTCGTAGGTGTCGCCCGAGGCGAGGAAGTTCTGCGTCGCGGTGGTCTGTTCCTTACGCTCCGTCGTATGCTTGGCCGTCGCATAGCCCCCGTAACTCCATTCCTTGTCGCGGCTCTCGATGTTCACTTCGACGGCAGCCAGTTCCGTGCGGCGCAGGCCGCTGTTGCCACCGTTCCATTGATTCTTGCTGTCGGGATGGCTATCGTCGTCCAGGTTATTGGCATTGCCGATGAGGGTGATGCGTGAGTGGTCGGTATGGCGCATGGCGAAGAGACGCGCAAGGTAGGGAGTATGGTCTTCGCGATAGCCCGAACCCGCCTCTATGTTGGCCACCCAGCCTACCATATATTCCTTCTTTAGGCGGACATCGATGACGTAGCGCTGCGTCATGGGGTCTTTCTTGCCCAGCCATTCGTTCTCCTCCGTCTGCTTGTTGTAGATGGCAATGTCTTTCACGGTGTAGGCAGGTAGATTCTCCAGCAACAGTTTGCGGTCGCCCTGGAAGAAAGCCTTGCCGTTCAGCAGAAGGTCGTCGACGAACTTACCGTTGTGGTAGATGCGTCCGTCGCTCTTCATCTCCATGCCCGGAATTTGGCGCAGCAGTTCGTCCAGCATCGAACCCTCAGCCAGCTGGAAGGCATCGGCATTGTACACAATGGTGTCACCTTTATAATAGAATCGCACGCGTGAGGCTGTGACGGTCACTTCCTTCATCACCACAGCCTGTTTCTGCAAGTAGAAAGGTGGCAGTTCGCGAGCCAGTTCGCGCCGGCTGATGTGCTCCAGGGCATAGTCGACGTAGGTCGTCTGATATCCGTCGAGCGAGATGCGGAAGATGTACTTCGCAGGCACTGCCGGAACGGAGAAGGTGAATTCTGACCTCTCCCACGTAACCCCGATGTCGCTGCTGTAGCGCCGGGTGGCCGTAAGCGAATGAATGAGGGTGCTGTCCTCGCTGAGCAGGTCGACGGTGGCACCGAGCAGTTGGTTGTGGGCTCGCGTGTCGTTGACCGTTCCGTTCAGTTTCAGTATGCGTGGTTTGCGCGTGCTGCTGTATTGGACGATGATGCGGCGCCCCTTGGTCTTTACTTTCACGGGTTGCCCCTTTGTCACCCGAGCCACGGCATCCGGGATGCTCAGGTTTCGGATGCGCACACTGACGGGCAGCGAGTCCAGTTCGCTGGTGACGCACTGGATGTCGTACTCGCTTGTGGCCGCAGCCAGTTGGGTCAGTGCCTCGGCCAACGTTGTGTTGCGGAAGTCGAAGGAAACAGCTTGTCCAAAGGCTAAAGTGAAGTTGAAAGCCATAAGGATAAGAATGGGGATTCGTTTCATTCTTAGTCCTCCTTTTCCTTTATTGTCGCAAACAAAGTGTCACGCACGTCCGTGAGGCATAGCCCTTTGAACTCGTTCATGCTTTCTATGAAGACAGACAAGGGTTTATCCACATACCACTTCGCCAGTACACGCACTCGGGCCACCTCCTCGTTTTGGATGTAGAGCGTGCGCCCATAGTGTAGGGACACGATGCCCAGCAGACTGTCGAGACGAGCATCGGCGAAAAGCAAGATGCTGTCCTCTTTGTTCGTGTATGTTGCGATGGTATCGCAATATGCGGGACGCAGCGTCCGGTGAGGGGAGACATATCGCGCAGCTGCCCAAGCCAAACCACCAACGAGGAAGGCTGCTGCCACAATGGCTGCTACGTGGCGGAGCCATGGACGTTTGATATTGGAGGGCAACATAGCATCGGTGGCCTCTTGCGAGGAGGACACGATGGTCCTCTTGTTATCCTCAAACACACTCAGGGCTTCGCCCCATAGTTGTTCGTCAGTTTTCCTGCGTTCCATAGTGGTATTTTTTTATCCCTAATTCTTCACTCTTCACCTTTAACTCCTGAATCAACGCCTCCTTGGCTCGGCTGGCCATGACGCGCACGGCTCCCTCTGTCGAACCCTGTATGGCCGCTATCTGGCTGTGGCTCATGCCGTCGATGTGGCGCATGGTCAGCAAGGCTTGGTAGTGCAGGGGCAAGGAAGATATGGCCAGTTGCACGCGCCGTTCCTCCTCGCGTTGTTCCAAGGTGGCGTGCGGGTCACGTTGACGAGCCGCTAAGGTGCGCACCGTGTCAGTCGGCAATTCGTCCAGCGGAAAGGCTTTGTGCCGCTGGATACGTTTAGCTTTGTTCAGGCTGATGTTTCGCGTAATCGTGACAATTAGCCGTCGGGCATCGTCCTCGCTCTTCGCCCTTTCGCCCATGCGCCACAACGCTACGAGCGCGTCCTGCACCGCATCGCGAGCTTCCTCTTCACGGTGGAGAATGTGCATCGCCATCCCCAAGAGCATGGGGCGCATCTGTGTGGCAAGTGAGGTGAACAGTGATTCTTCCATGCCTCTTATAACAACAAAGTCGGGAAAACGTTACGCTTCCCCGACTTGTTTTTCTTTATCTTCTTACTTCTCACGGACGCTACACGTTGCGCCCCCCCCTCTGCCTGTCATCGGAACGAATCGGTGAGGAGCTTGATTTCGATGCTGGGAGCGATGCGCTCGTAGAGGATGTTGTACATGGCATCCAGTATGGGCATGTTGACGTGCATGTGGCGGTTGATGTCCTTCATGCACTTGGTGCCGAAGTAGCCCTCGGCTATCATCTCCCTCTCCACCTGGGCCGACTTCACGCTGTAGCCCTTGCCAATCATGGTGCCGAAGACGCGGTTGCGCGAGAAGTTGGAGTAGCC
>JAFTEX010000103.1 GCA_017453445.1 Bacteroidaceae bacterium | reverse complement strand
TTTATTCTCAATTTTCAATTTTCAATTTTCAACTCTCGGCTCATCGTCTTACTTCACCAGTCCGGCCACGGTGCTTGCATACTTGGCAAACTCCAGGTCGTTGCGGGCACGCTCCTTCAGCGAGCCATCCTTCTCCGCGGCCACGCGCAGGTTGTCCACCACCGCAGCCGTGTCGTTCGTGCGGGCTGCCAGTATGGCCTTCAGGTAGGCCGTCGTGGCATCGGGCACCTTGATGGCCGTCAGCGTCTGGCGGGCAGCGGCATAGTCCTCGGCCAGCAGTTGGGCCAGTGCCGCAGCGTTGCTTGTGGACTTAGCCAGGTTCTGGGTGGCCTGCGCATAGTTGCCCTTGGCCAGGTTGTAGCAGCCCATCACCTCGTTGTAGGTGTCGGCCCCGAAGCCCTGTGCCAGATAAGCCTCCGCACTGCTCACGTCGCCCTCTCGGAGTGCCATCAGTGCCAGGTTGGTGTTCACCTCCGCAGCCCTTGCATTCACGTTCTTGGCCTTCGACAGATAGTCTGCAGCCGCCTGATAGTCGCCCTCGGCGTATGACAGTTTGGCCAGGTTGTTGAGCGGACGATAGTCGTTCGGGAACAGCCGGCAGATGGTCTCGTTCCACTGCTTCTGCTCCGCAGGGGTCTCCATCAGCATCGTGGCACCGTAGACCAGTTCCTCCAGGCTCAGCACGCCCGGGTCTTGCTTGTACTGGTTGATGATTTCCTCGTCGCTGCGCCCGATGACCTCGTAGTTCACGATGAGGCGTGCGCGGCGCAGTTCGGGCAGTATGCCGTCCTTGATGTCGGTGTAGACGTTGCTCATGTTGCGAATCTGCTGCTCGCGCTCCTCGGGGTCCTTATACATCGACAGCACGGACAGGATCACCTGCTTGTCCTGCAAGTTGCTCTCGGCCACCAGCTGCTGGAATCCGTTCCAGTCCTCGGCCGTGTACTTCGTGTTGATGTCCGCGTCCATCTTGATTTTCTTCAGTTCCTTCTTCAGGTATTCGGCCGACACGTCCTGACGGCGCTCTGCCAGACGCTCGTTCAGCGTATAGCTGCCGTCGGGCGAGGCGTATGCGCTCACCTCGATGGCATCCAGGGCCCGTCCCTCGGCGTTGTCGTTGATTTCGCGGAGCACCCGTGCCAGGTCCTTCATGCTCACGTTCTCCAGTTCGCTCGTGCGCAGGTTCGACTGGCCGATGAGGAACTTGATGTTGGCCTCCTGGCGCTGCTCGATGACGCGCTGGAACTGGTCGGGAGCCATCGCGGCATTGACCGACGACAGGCAGCGGCCCAGCAGGTCGCTCGTGGCCAGCACGCCGTAGCCGATTTTCACCTCGGGCAGGTCCACCTTCTTTTTCTTCAGCCGGGCCTCGAAGGTCATGTACAGGTCGCTCTTCAGCATCTCCGGCGTGTAGCGAAAGTTCGACCTCATCGTGTACGAACCGCCCAGACGGTAGTTGACGGACGTGCCGTTGCCCTCCACCTTCTCGCCTTGGTACGTCGCAGACTGTCCGCTGACCTCACCGCCCTTGTAGCGCAGCACGGGGGTCATCGTCACCACGGCCTTCTTCTTCATGTACTTTTCGGGGAACACCACCGTAATGGTGGCCGGCACCTCGCCGCCCGTGGCCACCAGGGGCGTGGGAGTAACCCTGAAATTGTCCTCCGTCATTTTTCCCAGTTTACTACAGCCAGAGAGCACAACCGTGGCCCCCAGCCCGAGAAGCAATATCGACTTCTTCATCGTTCAGTCTCCTTTTAATATTTTCGTATTTTTGATTTTTCGAGTGCAAAGATACAATATATTTGCGTACTTTCATGTATCTTCACCTGTTAAAAATCTGAAAACACCCCGAAAAAGCCCCTCCCCGGCCGTTTCTCCACATAATGAACAATATCATGTAACTCCGTGTCCTCTGTGGTTTAATTCCCCCAATTCTATCCACGAATTATTCTAACAGGCCACATTCGTGGCCGCAAATTAAGACTAATTAGGACAATTCGTTTCCTTATTTTTATTCAACACGGAGAAAATTTTGTTTTAAGAGAGAAATAGATGGGATGTCAAGTGCTGAATGTAAAACATCCGATACCCTCTACGACTTGAGCGGGCGGCGCGTCACGGAACCTAAGAAGGGCATCTACATCCAGAATGGACGGAAGAGGGTCAGGTAGGGCTGACTTTGGGGCTTCTCTTGACGGGAAGTGGAAAAAAGGGGAGCCCGTTGTGCATGAGTTATCGATTTTTTGTGTAAATTTGCGTGCTGAATATAAAAATATACCATGATACGCAAATTTGACTTCCTTATTATCGGTGGGGGTGTGGCCGGCATGAGCTTCGCCCTGAAAGTGGCAAACTCGGGCAAGGGCAAGGTGGCACTGGTGTGCAAGACCACGCTCGACGAGGCCAACACGGCCAAGGCACAGGGCGGCATCGCTTCAGTGACAAACCTAAAGGTGGACAACTTCGAGAAACACATTCAGGACACCATGATTGCGGGCGACTACATCAGCGACCCCGCAGCCGTGGAGCAAGTGGTGCGGAATGCCCCGAAGGGCATCGAGGACCTGGTGAAGTGGGGCGTGAACTTCGACAAGCAGGAGAGCGGCGAGTTTGACCTCCACCGCGAAGGCGGTCACTCCGAGTTCCGCATCCTGCACCATGCCGACGACACGGGCTTCGAGATTCAGCGCGGACTGATGGAGGCCGTCCGGCGGAACAAGAAGATAACCGTCCTGGAGAACCACTACGCCGTGGAGATAATCACCCAGCACCACCTGGGCGTGGAGGTGACGCGCCGCACGCCCGACATCGAGTGCTACGGAGCCTACATCCTCGACCCCGACACGCAGAAGGTGGACACCTTCCTCTCGCGCGTCACCCTGATGGCCACGGGCGGCACGGGAGCCGTCTATGCCACGACGTCGAACCCCAACATCGCCACAGGCGACGGCATCGCCATGGTCTATCGCGCCAAGGGCACGGTCAAGGACATGGAGTTCGTGCAGTTCCACCCCACGGTGCTCTTCAACCCGGCTGAGACCCATCCCGCCTACCTCATCACCGAGGCCATGCGCGGCTATGGCGGCATCCTGAAGTTGCCCAACGGCGAAGAGTTCATGCAGAAGTACGACAAGCGACTCTCCCTGGCTCCGCGCGACATCGTGGCCCGCGCCATCGACCGCGAAATGAAGATTCACGGCATCGACCACGTCTGCCTCGACGTCACCCACAAGGACCCGGAAGAGACGAAGCACCACTTCCCGAACATCTATGCCAAGTGCCTCTCGATAGGCATTGACATCACACGGCAGATGATTCCCGTCTGCCCCTCGGCCCACTACATGTGCGGCGGCATCAAGGTGGACCTCAACGGAGAGTCCAGCATCCACCGCCTCTATGCCGTGGGCGAGTGCTCCTGCACGGGTCTGCACGGCGGCAACCGCCTGGCTTCCAATTCGCTCATCGAGGCCGTAGTCTATGCTGACAAGGCTGCCCAGCACACCATCGAGCACATCGACGAGTATGAGTTCAACGACCAGGTGCCAGAGTGGAACGACGAGGGCACGATGTCGAACGAGGAGAAGGTGCTCATCGCGCAGGACATGAAGGAGGTGGGGCAGATTATGTCGAACTACGTGGGCATCGTCCGTTCGGACCTGCGCCTGCACCGCGCCTGGACCCGCCTCGACCTGCTCTACGAAGAGACGGAGGAACTCTTCAAACGCGTGAAGCCCACGAAGGACATTTGCGAACTTCGCAACATGATAAACGTGGGCTACCTCATCACGCGCCAGGCACTGGAGCGCAAGGAGAGCCGCGGACTGCACTATACCGTGGACTACCCCAAGCACGCCTACGATCAAAAATAATCTCATTTACCACTCACCATTTGATTTTACTATTTGACATATAACATTTAGCTATGAAAGGAGGCGTGCGGACCAAGTGAGTCTTACTTCTATTTTCAATTAGGTCCATTTGGGCCCAGTTTTCAGATTCACAATTTCCGCACACCCCTTTCTAATCTCTAATCCCTAATCCCACTCCCTTGAATAAAGTCGCACTCCGATACCAAGCCATTTATCTCAACATCGAGGAAGTTCCCGCCACTGCGGCGGCTTCTGCACCCGTCATGGCTTTCGTTGCCAGGCTCTGCGAACGGGGCTACACCGTCAGCGAGGAACTGCTGAGGGCGCTCTCCGTGGTGCCTGCCACCGCCCTTGCCGATATCACTCAGGACATTGACGAGGCTTTGGGAGTGAACCTCAACTGGGCTCCCCTGGTAAAGGGGTGGGACGTACCCACGGGCGAGACCTTTGAGGACCATCTGGCTACGTGGTTCGTCAATCTTGTGGGATTGGACATGCCCGGCACGCAACTGCCCTGCGGACACTTCATCCCCGACGGCACCTTCCCTCTTGAACGCTACAACGGATGCCCCTACTGCGGACGGCCTTTCGTGACCGCAAACTACGTCCACAAAGGGCAAGGCTCTAAGCTGAAGGAACTGCGTCTTATGCGTCCCTCCGACATGCAACACCTCTTGGAAACGCTGCTCACCTCGCCCACCCCGCTCGATGCCACCCAGTTGGACAGCCTAAGACTTTTAATTAGAAATGAAAAAATGAAAATTAAAAGTGAGGCGGCACCACAAATGCGGGAAACACGCATGGTGGTGGTCGACGCTTTGGTGGAACAGGGGCGCGCTGAAGAGGCGCAACCGCTTTTCACCTCGCCTACCGACATCCTGCGTTACCTCTGGTACAAGAAGACTGGGCAACTGCAACTCATCGAGCCGCGCACACTCATCCTCCATGCCGGACGCCTCAACCGCCACCTCTGGCCGCAGGCCGACCGCAGTGTGGAAGCCCGTGAGGTGATGCGCGAGAATCTCAGGCTACGCTACGACCGCCGCACATGCCGCACCGTGGCCCGATGGCTCAACGCACTCCCCATGGCAGCACAAACGGCCGCCGAGACCATGAACCCCAAGAGAGGAATGTGGGTCAGGATGATTCGTGCCCTGCGACTGGGTGAGTACGGCCGCAAACGGGGCTACGACCGTCTGCGTGAGCTCTTGGACGCATTCTATAAACACAGTTACACCACATGGCAAGGCCAGCTGGATGGAGCATTTACCCGTAATAATGGGCCAATCGGTGTTAACATGCTCCTCCAGCGACCTGGCCTTTTTGCCCGTTCGTTGTTTGCCGCCATGCTCCATTTCGGTTCGGAGCCTGTCCTGCGGGCTTTCCGTCAGGTGGCCGACCAGGTGCCTGCCCGGTTGCTGCTCTCTCTGGCCAACGGAGCCGACTCCTATTTCGACCCCGAGGACACGGGTAACCTACGCGTGGCGCGCCCCATTACGGGTGTACAGAAAGGCATCCCCCTGAACAAACTCTTGAAACTCTACGGCCCCGAGGAGCGACAGCGGATGGCCGATGCCGTCCGGCAATTGTTTTTGGAAAACGTGGAGGAGCGTTATCGTAGGCAGGCCACAGCCGGAGAGACAAATTCCGGGTGCATTTTCATTGCTCCGGAACTCTACGATATTCCCGTCTCCGTCGGTGACCGCAGCACCATGTTGCAGGACGTCTCCTGTGCCCTGCAGGGGACACGCTTCCAGGTGGAGGGCGACAGCGTGCGCCTCTTCCTGCAGTGGGGCGTGGGACTGCCTGCGCAGCACCTCGACATGGACCTCTCGGCCCGGCTCGTCAAGCAGGACGGAACGGTGGTGGAGTGTGCCTACTTCAACCTCTCGCCCGAATGGGGCGCACGGCACTCGGGCGACATCCGCGAGATTCCCGACCAGGTGGGAACGGCCGAATACGTCGAGCTCAGTCTGCCCCACCTCGCACAGTCCGATACCCGATACGTGGTGTTCACTTGCAACGCATACAGCCACGGAGCGTTGTCGCCCAATCTGATGGTGGGCTGGATGTCGTCGGAACACCCGATGAAGATTTCGGACAAGGACGGAGTGGCCTACGACCCCTCTACGGTGCAGCACATCGTGCGCATCGGCGAAAGCAACCTGTCGAAGGGACTCGTCTTCGGCGTGCTCAGGGTGAAGGAGCGCGAAATAGTCTGGCTGGAGATGCCCTTCACGGCGCAGACCGTCACCTCGCTCGACGGTCGCACGGTCGACTCCCTGCTTCGCCGCCTGTCGAGGAAAGTCTCCATAGGCCAACTGTTGGAAATCAGGGCCAGGGCACAAAAGCGATTGCTCGCCGACACCCCGAAGGATGCCGACGAGCAATACACCTATGAGTGGGCCCTGAATGCCGCAGAAGTGGCAAAAATATTGCTTATTGACCCTTGACTATGGGGTTGTCTCTTTTCCCAAAATCTTGTTCACCAGTGCCGTCACGTCGGCGATGCTTATCGAATTGTCATTGTTGACATCGGCTGCTTCCATCGCTGGCTCGTTATCCGTGGTCTTTCCCAAAATGTAGTTGACAAGAGTGGTCACGTCGGCGATTGAGATTGTCCCGTCACCGTTCACGTCACCCTTCAGGATATTGGGTCTTTCCGCGTAGAGCGTCATGTTGCCGCTGCCCGACGGGCTGTGCACGGCCAGATAGTAGGTGCCCGTCTCCGAGAGGCGAAGGCCGCTGGCCGAGGTAGAAGCGTTGCCCGTGATTTTGATTGTCTCCTGCGCTGAGGGGGAGAAGAGTTGCAGGGTGGAGGCCACGTTGGTACGCAGGGAAAGCGAGTCGCCGGCGTTTGCAGTGAGCGTGTACCAGCGTATCTCGCTCTCGGCGGGACAGGCGAAGGTCTGGCTCTCCCGGGCCTCGCCCACGGGCTCCACATGGATGCGCACACGGCGGTCGATGATGCGGTGCAGGCTGTTGGTCATGCGGTGGCTGGCGTCGAGGAACATGAGGTGGAGGTCGTTGGCCGCATAGATGTAGGGCTCGCCCTGCTCCAGAGCGAACTGGAAGTCGCAGGGGCGCAGGGGCAGTTGCTCCAGTTGGAGTGGTGTGGTCAGGTGGACGGTGGCCTGGCGCGGGTCGAAATCGACGGTCTGTCGCTGGCTGTAGCGGTCGTTGAGCCAGTACTGGAACTGGGTGATGCCGTCGCCTCCGGCGGTGGTCTTCACGAAGTAGGCGGTGCGCATGTTGGTCTGCGTCTCCCGTTCGTTGCTCAGCCAGTAGGTGAGCCTGTGCAGTCCGCTGGTGAGGGTGCTCATGTCGAGGTCGAAGTGGTAGGTCTGTCCGCTGATGCGCGTGGCCTCGCGCACGGTGTGGCTGCTGTTGCCGTCTATCGTGTAGTAGCACTTCAGGGCTTGCAGTGTGGCCGCGTCAGCCACCTTGATGAACATGCGCGTGAAGGTGGGTGAGGGCAGCGAGTCGCCTTGTATCACCTGTATGCGCAGGCTGTGCATGCCCTCGCAGAGCCCCGTCACGTCGGCATCCAGGTGCAGGCTGCCCGTGGAGGGCACCGTGCCCGTCACCACCTGCGTCTCCTGGTCGAACCAGTAGCGGTAGGTGATGCCATCGTCGGCGAAGGCAAGGAGCGGCAGCAGCGCATATAATATAAATATATGTAGTCGTCTCATTGCTTCAATTTTCAATTTTAAACTATCGTTTGACTTTCGTCACGACTCGGCAATAATCAAGCAAGCTTGTTACTGCACTCGCTGCTCCGACAGATCAATCTTCAATCTTCAATCTTCAATCTTCAACTTTCAATTTTCAATCTTCAACCTACTTCGCGCTCACGGTGATGTCCACGCTCAACAGGCCGTCGTTTGTGGTTTCGCTGGCCACGGTGGCTTGGGTGATGCGCGGTCCCGTGATTTTTTCGCTGTAGGGCAGTGCGCTGCCGTAGATGCCCACCTGCGTGCCGTCGCTGCCCAGGAAGAAGCGTCCGCGGCCCAGTGTGTAGTCGAGGGCATCCATCTCTCCGTCAATGGTGATTTCAAGGCCGCTCACGAAAGCATCGTGGGTGGTGAAGAGGAAGTTGGTGTCGGTCTGCGGGAAGATGTTGAGGCCGCCGGTGGAGTACCCGACGTTGTAGTTCATCACGTTGGACGAGTGGAACACGCCCTCGCCGTTGCTCAGGTTGTCATAGACGACGCAGTTGGTGAAGGCGCTGCTCCTGATGAGCGGACTGTTGGTGTAGAGGACACAGTTGGTGAACACGAATCGGCCATAGTAAGTGATGCTTGTGCCGAAAGCTACGCCAAAACTTGTAGGGTTGTTCACCACGCAGTTGACACAGGTGGCGGTGCACTGACTGCCCAATGCCAACTGGCCCGCTATCTTGCAGTGTACGAATTGGGCATCGGTTACTTTGCTGTTCGATACGGCTGACACGATTTCGTTCAACCTGCATTTGGTGAACTGAGGGGCAAGGGAGGTACCATATTGTATGGTTCCGTTGTGGTAGATGCCCTCAAACGAGAGCCCAGAGTATAGGTTGTTGGTGAGACGAAAGTCGCCCACGAGCACGGTGGGCAGGGTGCCCAAGGTGGGGTCGGCCTTCATGCCTGCGCCGCGCACGGTGATACTCTTATTAAACTCGGAGGGTGCCTGAAAGGCTCCTCCCGAGAGAGTGATGACATCGCCATTGTTGCACTTGCCCAGTGCCGAGATTAAGGCCTGGTCGCCATAGAAGGTTTCTGTGTTGCCCAATCCATTTTTGTAGAAGAGTGTGGCCACTTGGGCGTTTTGTGCCTGGACTGCCATTGCAGCGAGGCCGAGAATGATGAGAAGAAGTGTCTTTTTCATACGTTTTCTATTTAAGTTTTTTTTTGACCTGTATCGCAAAGATAGGGAAAAGGGCAGAGAAATGGGCGATGGAAAGGGCGGTTTTTGACGAACTGGCCCCTTTGAGTGACGAACTCGGGGCATGAGTAAATAATTATGGATGAAAACTTTTGCGTGTCAGCCTTTTTTGGTAACTTCGCAACCATGAGACGCGTTTCTTTTCTTACGCTGGCCTTGTGCCTCTTGTTCTTTGCCCTTTCTCCCCTGTCGGCTCAGATGGAGAGCCGACTCGCCTTTCGCCGCTACACCACGCAGGACGGACTGCCACAGATGCAGACCGAACGCCTGTGGCAAGACTCGCGCGGCTACATCTACGTGGGCACTTTGTCTGGCTTCGTCCGCTTCGATGGGCGCTCGTTCACTCCTTTCCTGCGGGGGCGGCGCACGAACATCGTCGGCTTTGCGGAGGTGGACCGTGAGGTGAGGGCACTGGGATTCTTCCGGCAATGGACGGTGGGCTACGACGACCTGAAGGCGCAGCCCCTCGACCCGCAGGGCCATTGGTTGCTGAACAACCTGAACGCGGGCAGTCTGCCCAACGGCTATGTGCTCGTGGAAGACAGCCTGGAGGAGCACCGCCGCCTGTGCCGACTGACGCGCACGGGACTCGAACCGGTGCTGTCCGACCCATTGCTCGACCGCATGACACCCGACCGCAAGGCCTGTTTCGACCCCTCGACCCACGAGGGCCTCATCCCTACGGAGCAGGGCGTGTTTTTGCTCTCCGCTGCGCAAGCGCAAAGCGATTACCAGACAAGGAAGGGAGCAAGCAAGGCACGAAGGCTGACGGACAGAGGCGACATCTACACCCTTCTGCCCACCGACTCCGCCCTCCTGGCCTTTGCCTCCGACGGCATCTATGCCCTGGCCGGGGACAGCCTCCGCCTGCTGGCCCGGGCCGATTGGTCGGCTGCCAGTTACGGGCTGACCGTAAGGCGGTTGCGCTCCGGCGGTCTGGTCATAGCCGACGAGCACAGCGTCTATCAGTGGAACGCGCCGTCCTCCACCGTCCTCACTCTGTCTTCGGGCATCAATCTCATCCGCGACCTCCTCGTGGACCGCTGGGACCGCCTGTGGGTGGCCACCTACCAGGGGCTCTATTGCTTCTTCAACCGTGGCTTCACCAACCATCAACTGGAGGACCCGAACGACATCGTCAGGGCGGTGGCGGCGGACGATACCGGCCACTTGGTCATGGGCACGCTGAATGGCAAGGTCATCGTGTCCTCCTCACTCCTAAGCGACGACCCGGAACAGTTCTATGCCCCCAGCGCAGTAGCGATAGGCAACAAGGTGTATATGGCAGGAAACGGCGACGTGTTCTGTGTGGACGCTCCTGCCGACAACACATCCCGCCTGCATGGGCTCGGACTGCCGCGCGACCGCTACCAGTTCGTGGCCTCGGCGTGGGGGCGGCTCATCATCGGTAGCCGCAACGCCATGCTTGCCTACGACCCGGCGCACCAGGCACTCGACACGCTGACGACGGACATCTTGCATCCCTGGTGCGCCGTCCAGGGGGCGGAGCGTCGGTTGTGGGTCGGTAGCAGTTCGGGGCTCTTCGCCATGGCGGAGGATGGGACTGTCGTCAAGAAGGACTATCCTCAAAAACTGATTGTCTCCACCATCGACGCCGACAGGCAGGGGGCCGTCTTCTTTGCGTCGGCCGATTCTGTGTTTGTCGTGCGCCACGGAGAAATAGAATCTCTGAATCCGCAACTGCCCCGACTGGCAGGCCACGAGGTGCGTTCGCTCCATGTTTCGCCTCGGGGCTACCTTGTGGTGGCAACCGTCGATGGATTGTTCGTCTCGCGAATTGACAAAGACTGTCGGCTGAGCGACACGCGCTTCTTCAACCACCTCAACGGGTTCACCCAGACGGAACCCCTGAAGGCCGTGATGGCAGAGACGGCAGACGGCACGGTGTGGCTGCCCGGCATCGAAGAGATGACCTCGTTCCGCCCCGCCGACCTGCTGGCCTACAGCGAGGAGGATACCTACATCGCGCCTCCGCTGCGATGGTGGCAACACTGGTGGGTGTGGCTCACGGGTCTGCTGCTGCTCTCTCTTGCCATTTGGGGAACGACTCGCTGGTACGAAAAGCGCCGCAACCGCCGCCGGCTGATACGGCTCGAATGGGAGAAACAGCAACGTGAACGCCAGATAGACGCCATTCGCCAAAAGGCAATGGAGTCGGAAACCGAAAATCCTCTTCAGCAGGCTTTGGCACAGGACATCGTCAAAATGACCGAGAAGGCAATGCCCCTCCGACTCACACTACGCACCGTCAGCGGCACCATCGTGGTGGACACCAAGGAGATTGCCTACTTCAAGGCCGACGGCAACTATTCCCAGATTGTCGCTTTCCACACCTCCGATACCGTGCTCATCAGTCTGGGGGCACTGGAGAAGATGCTCAGTCCCGATGTCTTCGTGCGTGCCGACCGCAGCACGCTGGTCAACATCCACCACATCAGTGCACTGCTGCCCAAGCAGCATCGTTGCGTGTTCCGTTCGCCCAGTGGCGAGGAGGTGGAGACCACCCTGCTTGCGCCTGCATTCAGGCGGCTGAAGGATTTGCTGTAATCCGTCAAATCTTCCACGCCTTGGGCATGAAGAGGAAGAGGACGGTGAAGATTTCGAGACGGCCGACGAGCATGAGGAAACTGAGCAGGAGCTTGCCTGCGGCGGGCACGGCGACGAAGTTTCCGGAGGGTCCCAGACTGCCCAGGGCGGGACCCGTGTTGCCCAGGCTGGAGACGGCGGCTCCGAAGGCTTCTGTGAGGTCGAAGCCCATGAACATTGTCATCAGGACGCAACTGACGATGAGCAGGAGCACGTAGATGACGAGGAAGGACATGACACGGCGGATGTGGCGGTCGGCAATGACGCGCCCATTGAACTTGATGCCGATGATGGCATTGGGGTGGAGATGGGTGCGGAACTCACGCAAGGTATATTTCAGATAAATAAGTACGCGCATCATCTTGATGCCGCCGGCCGTGCTCACGGTGCATCCGCCGATAATCATCATCACGACGGTGGGCATCCAGAAGGCCGTGCCCCATCCCACGTAGTCGTAGGCTTGGGCTTGGAAACCGCTGGAGGAGATGATGGTGGCGACGTGGAACAGGCTGGTGCGGAAGATGTCTTCGCCGGTGTGGGGTATGGCCACGCTGCCGTCGAACTGCGTGAAGCGGAACAATAGGCAGAAGAGGGCTACGAACCCGACGACGGTGAGGGCGAAGGCACGCACCTCCTCGTTCTTCAGCGAATCGCGGCCGCGGAAGATGGAGAGGTAGTAGTAGAGGCCGAAGTTGACGCTGGAGGCGAGCATGAACAGGGCGCAGACGTATTCGACGTAGGCGGAGTGGAAGTAGCCGATGTTGGCGGTGTGAGTGCCGTAGCCGCCCGTGGCGATGGTGGAGAGGGAGAAGCAGAGGGCATCGAAGAGATTCATCGGCCCCACCCAAAAGAAGAGGATGCAGACGAGGGTGAGGACGAGGTAGATGAGCAGGAGGCGGCGCGAGGTGGCCCCGATTTTGGGTTGCAGGCGGTTGATGGTCAGTCCCGACATTTCGGCAATGAACATGGTGGAGTTCTTCATGTCGCGCACGGGCAGCAGGGCAAAGGAGAAGACCACGATTCCCAGTCCGCCCATCCACTGCATCAGGCTGCGCCAGAGCAATATGCCGTGGGGCATGGCCTCAATGTCGGGGATGATGGTGGCTCCCATGGTGCTGAATCCGCTCATGGTCTCGAAGTAGGCACTGGCGAAGTCCACGTCCAGCCCTTCGTAGAAGATGAAGGGCAACATGCCGAAGGCCGAGAAGACGACCCACGTCATGCCCACGATGATGAAGGAGCCGCCGCGCGTGAGTTGCTTCTGCGTGCGTCCGTACTTGGTGTGTCCGTAGGCGGTCAGGGAGGTGCCGGTCAGGAAGGTGATGGCCGTGGTCCAGGCAAAAGCCTTCCAGTCCGTCTCGCCCAGCGTGTAGTGGTAGTAGACGGCCACAGCCAAGACGAAAGCCAGAAACAGGCTCTCCAACGTCAGCAACATGCCAAATATGCTCTTCTTCATTTCCTTTTTTCCTTAACTCCCCGTCAACTCCCTTCAACTTTCCGCTCGGCTCTGCCGCTTGCGTAGCATCGCGGAGCAAGAACTTTCAACTCTCAACTTTCAAGTTTCAATTTTCAATTTTCAACTTTCAATTTTCAATTTTCAATCTTCAATCTTCAATTTTCAATATGACACAGAGCACTCCATACCCTCGCGCCTCACCCTTTCTGCGATTCCGTCGAGTATTTCGGGTCGCGCCTTCTCCAGTCCTTGGACTGGGGTTTCCCGGTCTATGGTGTATATCATCACCTGACGGGGACGGATGGTGAGCAGAGCCTGCAACCAGGGAAGGACGTACTCGTCGCTCGTGTTGTCCACGCTCAGCCCGTCGCACATGCCGGTGAGGAACATGGTCTGAACGATGACCTTCGGACTCATGCTTGCCAGGTGTTCCACGATGGCTGTCACATCGTAGTGGCCCTGCGGGCGGTCCAGACGCTGGATGTAGTCAGGGGCTACGGTGTCCAGTTTCATGATGGGGTTGTCGGTGCGCAAGAGTGCTTCGCGCACTTCGGGACGATGAATCTGGGTGGAATTGGAGAGCACCGAGATGCGGGCCTCGGGGCAGAACCGGTCGCGCAGCCGCCGGGTGTCGTCGACGATTTCAGGGAAATGGGGATGGAGGGTCGGTTCCCCGTTTCCGGCAAAGGTGAGCACGTCGGGGTGTGGCCCCTCGCGGTGCATCTTCTCGAGTTGGCATTCCAGTGCCTCCCGCACCTCCTCACGGGTCGGCAGGGGGGCCTTCGGGCGGCGTTCGGCGTTCAGTCCGCACTCGCAATAGAGACAGTCGAACGAGCACCATTTCCCGTCGCGGGGCAACAGGTTGATGCCCAGTGACACGCCCAATCTGCGGCTATGTACGGGGCCGAAGACGGGGGACGGATAGATAATTGTTCCCATATCGGGAGCAAAGTTACGAATAAATGAGCGGAATGCCAAATTTATTTGGGCATTCCCGAATGGGAACAGCTTTAACCTTACTTGCTTATGCTTATTCCATGCGCATGGTTTAATTAAACGAAGCGCATGGAATGATTAAACCATGCGCATGGAATAAGCACAAGCAATCGTCCTTCTGCGTCTAGGCATATATGCTGCTAAGTATAGTGAACTTTAGGAAGCAGTATTTCCTGCTATAGATTCTCGTCATATCACGAGGCGCAGCTGCACGCTAACGTCCTGCTTCCAGGGGCTGCGTATTTCCTGCATGCCGGAACTCTGGCTTTTCCGGTCAGTGTAGCGCGTGAGATTGTAGAGCGCCTCCAACACGAGCCGCCCCTGCCACAGCGCATAGCGGGCCGCAGCTGCAAACCGCACACCGCGACCGTAGAGCGAGGGGAAGCGGAACATGTGGGTAAGCAGGGGCTCGTAATGGTAGAGGCGGGTGTCGTAGTCGGGAGTATGGAAGTAGGCCAGGAGTGCGGAGAAGCCTCCCCTGCCCCATTGCCCTTTGGCGCGTTGCGACAAGGCCCACCCCAGTCCCCGGCTCGTGTCGACGGCATGGAGGTGGAGATAGGACTGAAGTTGCCAATGGGCACCCTGCTGCCGTGTGTAGCCCACCCGAAGTCGGTTGTGCAGTTGCATCTGGTTGCTGCGCTCTTTCCTTTTCAGTTGGTAGCGCAGGGAGAATGAGTTTGCCCGTCCGAGGGCGTAGGATGCGTTGGCGGTCACTTCCTGTCCCCGGCTGCTGTGGGTCAGTGTGTAGCGCGGCCAGGGATTGTAGAAGAAGTCGGCGTAGAGGGTCAGGAAGAGCCGGTCTGCCGGATTGGCATCGAGCCTGACGGTGGCTGCGCTTTCGTTTTGCACACGGCTGTTTTCAGAAAGGGCAGAGGCATAGAAGGAACTGAACTTGTAGGAATAGAACCGGAAGGAGCCGCTCAGGGTGCATTGGGGACTGATTTTCCAGATGGCGCGGTTCAGCGTGGCAATGCCGCCCCGCCCCTGTTGGCCCATGCTGTAGGCCGTTTCGCCCGAGAGGGAAAACCATAGATGGGTGTAGCCATAGTTTATGCCCGTGACTCCGAAATTCCGGCCTCTTGGATAGATGCGACGATAGGGTGCACTGCCAGGGGAGAGTGGTTTGCTGTATCGTTGGAAATAGCCTGTAAGTCCGAGGTGGAATCCACGGTCTCGCCACGTCAGATTGGCTCCCGCCACGGTACTGCCCAAGTTGCCCTTTCGGTTTAGTTCTGAGGCGGTGCGGTGGAGCCCGCTGGTCAACAGGGTGGTCACCGTGCCGTCGCGGCCCAGTGTGGCATCCAGTTGCCGGTGTGAGGCCCATGCTGAGATGTCCAGTTGCTTGACCTTGAACGTGGCGGCACCCCCCCGGAGAAAGTTCACCTCGTCCGTCCCACGGTGTGCCCGTATGCCTTGGCTGGGGCGGTTCATCAGGCTGCCCTTGCCTGCCGAGAAGCCGGTGTTGACTACCAGTCCTTCGCCGAATCCCAGTTTGTAGTCGCCCAGGACGGCCGTGCGCAGGCATCCCATGTTGCGCACCAGCAGGTATATCCCATAGTGGTCCCATCCCCGGTTCCGGTGGAAAGGCTCCCCTTGGTCCTTCTCTGCGGACAGGCCGAGGCTGAGATGGTTCAGGCTGCTCGCTTGATAGCGTATCCGGTGGTAGAGCGGAAGACCCGCATATCCTCCGGCCCGAGGTGGATAAGAATACCCTGCCCGGTAATAGAGTGGGACGTCAAGGCGTGTCAGCAATTCGTGCTGGCTGTGGCGGAGCAATGTTTTCAGGTTCAGGGTGTCCTTCCGTTCGAACACCGCCGGATCGGCCCGGAGGAAAAGTGACAGAAAGCGTCGGGTGCGATAGTCTATGGAGGGAATGGCCATCAGCTCGCTCAGCGATCTCATGCCCCGGTGGCGGAAGACGTAGGCATGTATTTCTTCTATCTGCCCTTCGTCGAGAAAGGGTATTTCGTCCAGTTGTTCCCGGGTGGCAGTGTTTATGTCCAGCGGATGGGCGGAAAGTATGGCCAACTCTTCCATGCTTTCCGCCCATCCTTGTTCCTCGGCGTATTCGTCGTCTGAGATTTCATCCACAAAGTTCTGCCACGTGTAAGTTTCTTCCTGCTGAGCCCGGGCACTGCCCAGAGCCACGAGCACGAGGCAGAGCAATGATAGGCATTTTCGCCTCATCGATAGCGCTGGATACACTGAAGGATGGCCTGACGCCTGTCCATGCCCGTACCGCTGATGACACGGCGTACAATGCCCTTGTAGTCCACCACGATGGTGACGGGATAGGTGCGGCAGATGGACCCGTCGTCCGTCGGGATGCCCTGAGTCATCCATGTGCCCACTGCATGGGCGCTGCAAAGGTGGGTCCAGGTGAAGTTATATTGGTGGGCAATAAGGCTCACGGTGGCAGGGTCTTGCCAGGTGGCCGAGAGGAAGAGCACATCGGGGTACATCTGTTTCCAGGCGGAGAGTTCGTTCATTTCCGACAGGCTTTGCACATTACCCGACTGCCAGAGGTAGAGCACCGTCAGGTGGCCTTCAAGGTCTTGGTAGGTCCAAGGCTTTCCGTCGCTGTCCCGCTCGTTGAACAAGGGGAAATATTGCCCGGTGCATGGCACGGTGCCACGAACGGCATTGGCGTCAGCCAGCATCTGTTGTTCCTTAAAGATTTCATTGCGCCGATGTTCGTCTTCGCGGAGGAAGAAGCGTGCATTCCGAACTCTCTTCTTGGGCAGTGCTTGCCGTGCAACGGATTTCGGCAGTTCCTCTGCATATTTGTAGGATTCAACCTCGTTTCCGTCATTGTCCGTAAGCACCAGCACGGTGTCTAAGCCCTTTGCCGCTACCGATTCGGGAATCTCTGGCATCGACTCAAAGAAATACCCGTTAATCAGATACTTTGCCGTCGCTTTCCCATCCTGCTTCTGAGCAAGGCACGGCGTGGCCAACAATGTGGCCATCGCTATCAAAAAGTACGTCCTCGTTTTCATCCGTTTTTGCTCTTTTCTATAGGTTATCGTGGCAAAGTTAAAAATAAAATTAAACACAGACAAATATTGTGACAAGGAAATAGTAAGATTTATCATCCCGTCAAATGGTTATAGTCGAGAATCCTCATTTCCGTTGCGTCACATAGTTCTTTGGCAAGGTCGTTGAGATGATGAAAATGTCCATAGTCTGACGTTCCCTCCATCTCCCAAGGTGAGAGTATGAGTAAGCGCCCGGAAGCACAGGCATAGAAGCGGCGTTGCGAGGGCTTCCAGTAGCGGGTGATGGGTTCCTTTTGCAGGAGGATGAGGGGCAACTGGGCATCGAGGGCATCGCTCGCAACGAGGCTTTCGCCTTTGGAAATGCCTGGTGTCACCAGCACCGTACCCTCTTCGGCCATACGGAGGAGCCTTGCGCGTTCTTGCCGATAGGCTTCGGTGCATTCCGTGGGTTGTCCGGTGGTGCTGTCCTTGCGATGAAAGAAAACCTGTTGCTTCATGGGGAACTTCAGCAAGAAGAGATTGCCAAAAGCCGCATATTCGCGGTTGCCAATCCACAGATGCAACTGCCTTTCCATGAGCCTTGGGCACTCCTGCCGTATGCGAGCCCGCAAGGGGTTCTCTGCCATATATCGCTTGATGTTCTCCAGCATTCCCGGGCGGTTGATGATGCGGTCGTGGTAGCCCGCCTCGAACAGAACGGGGTGCTGGGCTTCGTTGCTCGCTCTTCCTCCCGAGGGAGAAACCTCGGGCACTCCAGCCGTTGTGCCTGTCGTCTCCCCGTTCGCCGTTGTGCCCGTCGCTTCCCTGCTTGCCGTTGTGCCCGTCGCTTTTCCGCTTGCTGTTGTGCCTGTCGCTTCCCTGCTTGCCGTTGTGCCTGTCGCTTTTCCGCTTGCCGTTATGCCTGTTGCTTCCCTGCTTGCCGTTGTGCCCGTCGCTTTTCCGCTTGCCGTTGTGCCTGTCGTCTCCCCGTTCGCCGTTGTGCCCAGCGTTTCTCCGCTGGGCTCCCCAAGGCTCCACCACGCCCTTGTGCAGCCCGTCTTAAAGCCCCGGACAATCGTCCCCAAATGCTTCCCCTCTGGCAATGCCTCCTTCACCCTCACCAACAGGTGGATGTGGTCGGGCATCATGGCCACGCGCCACACCTCCACCATCGGATAGAAGTGCTGTATCTTATGCACTTCTTGTTCTATCACTCTTCTCCCCAGTTCCGAAAGCACCACGTGGGGCGCCTCGCTCGTGCCGGCCTTTCCCTTTGCCTTGCCCTCGATGTGCCCAAACACCCGCTTCCTCCCATCCACCACCATCGTCAGCATATACGTCCCCTTCTCCCGATAGTCGTGGTTATACGCCCGCCGATGCTGGTTATGCTTCGTTTCCAGCCTTACCGGCCTGTTCTCCCTCTCGTCCTTTCTTTGCATGTTCTCTGCGTCAATGGGTCGTTTTGATAATGATACAGGTAATCGAAAAAGTTGATTCTTATCTGTTTCTTTTTCATAGCACCAGTCCTTTATGACTGCAAAGATACGAAAAAAAAAGAGGAACAGAGCAAAATGCTCCATTCCTCTTTCTTTCTATATGCCAACAACTAAACTAGTCAGCCAGTTTTGCCGAGATGAACTCGCGGTTGAGGCGGGCAATGTTGGCAATGCTCTCGTTCTTCGGGCAGACTGCCTCGCAGGCGCGGGTGTTGGTGCAGTTGCCGAAGCCCAGTTCGTCCATCTTGGCCACCATGGCCTTGGCACGGCGGGCAGCCTCTACGCGACCCTGAGGGAGCAGGGCGAGCTGCGAGACCTTAGAGCTGACGAAGAGCATGGCAGAGCCATTCTTACAGGCGGCCACGCAGGCACCGCAACCGATGCACGAAGCGCAGTCCATGGCCTCGTCGGCGTCCTCCTTGGGGATGAGGATGGCGTTGGCATCCTGAGCCTGACCGGTGCGAACGGTGGTGTAGCCGCCGGCCTGCATAATCTTGTCGAAGGCGTTGCGGTCCACCATGCAGTCCTTGATGACGGGGAAGCCAGCCGAGCGCCAGGGCTCTACGGTGATGGTCTCGCCGTCCTTGAAGCGGCGCATGTAGAGCTGGCAGGTGGTGGCGCCGCGCTCGGTCTTGCCGTGGGGCGTTCCGTTGATGTAGAGCGAGCACATGCCGCAGATGCCTTCGCGGCAGTCGTGGTCGAAGACGAAGGGTTCCTTACCAGCCTCGATGAGTTCCTCGTTCATGATGTCGAGGGCCTCCAGGAACGAGGTGTCGTCGGGCACGTTCTTCAATTCGTGGGTATCGAAGTGGCCCTTGTCCTTCGGGCCGTTCTGCTTCCAGAACTTAATTGTAACTGATATATTCTTTGCCATGATGCTTAGTTCTTATAGTTTCTCGTTTGAACCTTAATTGCTTCGTATTCCAGAGGCTCCTTGATGAGTTCGGGATCTTTGTCCTTGCCCTGATACTCCCAGCAACCAACGTAGAAGAAGTTCTCGTCGTCGCGCTTGGCTTCGCCTTCCTCGGTCTGATATTCCTCGCGGAAGTGGCCGCCGCAGGATTCGTTGCGCGAGAGGGCATCATGGGCCACCAGTTCGCCCATCGTGAAGAAGTCGCGCAGGTGGATGGCCTTGTCGAGCTCTACGTTCAGACCTTCCTTTGAGCCGGGCACGAAGAGGTTCGTGTCGAACTCCTTCTGCAAGGCACGCATTTTCTCGATACCGGTCTTCAGGCCTTCGGCTGTGCGGCCCATGCCCACGTACTCCCACATGATGTGGCCCAATTCCTTGTGGATAGAATCAACAGAGCGCTTGCCCTTGATGTTCATCAGGCGGTCGATTTCGGCCTCAACGCCCTTCTCTGCCTCGGCAAATTCGGGCAGGTCGGTGCTGACCTTCGGCCAGATAGCCTGGTCGGCCAAGTAGTTCTGGATGGTGTAGGGCAATACGAAGTAGCCGTCGGCCAAGCCCTGCATCAGGGCACTGGCACCGAGGCGGTTGGCTCCGTGGTCGGAGAAGTTGCACTCGCCGATGGCGAACAGGCCGGGGATGGTGGTCTGCAGTTCGTAGTCCACCCAGATGCCGCCCATCGTGTAGTGGATGGCGGGGTAAATCATCATGGGCTTGTAGTACTTCACGCCATTGATTTCGTTGGCCAGGTCGCCGGGATATACGTCGGTAATCTCCTCGTACATGTCGAAGAGGTTGCCGTAGCGCTGCTTCATGGCGTCGAGGCCGAGGCGGTTGATGCTCTCGGAGAAGTCGAGGAACACAGCCAGGCCGGTGTTATTCACGCCGAAGCCCTTGTCGCAGCGCTCCTTGGCGGCACGGCTGGCCACGTCACGCGGAACGAGGTTACCGAAGGCGGGATAGCGGCGCTCCAGATAGTAGTCGCGATCCTCCTCGGATATCTCCCATCCCTGCAGCGTGCCGGCCTGCAGTTTCTTGGCGTCCTCCAGTTTCTTGGGCACCCAGATGCGTCCGTCGTTACGCAACGACTCGGACATCAGTGTCAGCTTCGACTGCTTGTCGCCGTGTACGGGGATGCAGGTGGGGTGAATCTGCACGTAGGAGGGGTTGGCCATGTAGGCACCCTTGCGGTAGCACTGTACGGCAGCCGTGCAGTTGCAACCCATGGCGTTGGTGGAGAGGAAGTAGGTGTTGCCATAGCCGCCGGTGGCAATGACCACGGCGTTGGCCGAGAAGCGTTCCAGCTTGCCCGTCACCAGGTTCTTGGCGATGATGCCGCGAGCGCGACCGTTGACGATGACCACGTCCTCCATCTCGTAGCGGGTGTAGAGTTTCACCTTGCCGGCCTGCACCTGACAGGAGAGCGACGAGTAGGCGCCCAGCAGGAGCTGCTGGCCCGTCTGGCCCTTGGCGTAGAAGGTTCGGCTCACCTGTGCACCGCCGAACGAGCGGTTGGCCAGCATGCCACCGTATTCGCGAGCGAAGGGCACACCCTGTGCCACGCACTGGTCGATGATGTTGTTGCTGACCTCTGCCAGACGATAGACATTGGCCTCACGGGCACGATAGTCACCGCCCTTGACGGTGTCGTAGAACAGACGATAGACCGAGTCGCCGTCGTTCTGGTAGTTCTTGGCAGCGTTGATACCGCCCTGTGCGGCAATGGAGTGGGCGCGGCGGGGCGAATCCTGGATGCAGAAGTTATATACGTTGAAGCCCATCTCTGCCAGCGAGGCAGCAGCACTGGCACCGGCCAAGCCCGTACCAACGACAATGACGTCGAGCTTCAGCTTGTTCTTGGGGTTCACCAGTCGCTGGTGTGCCTTATATTCTTTCCATTTCTCAGGCACGGGGCCTGCGGGAATCTTTGAATCTAATACTTTTGCCATAACTATAATTTACGATTTAAATCATTTACCATTTACCATTTAAGCACAGCAAGCACCAGCGCAGCACAGCGAGGGGGCGCAGCCGAAGGCGAAGGCCAGGACAACGACGAGGAACATGAGCATCAAGAGCGTCACGTAGATGATACCGATGCACTTCCAGCGGTTGAGCCAGATTTTACCGCTCCAGCCCAGCGTCTGCATGGCCGACCAGAAGCCGTGGGTCAGGTGGCACCAGATGGCCAGAATCCAGATGACGTAGAGCACCACGAACACGGGGTTAGAGAAGGTCTCCACAATCCAGGCAAAGCCGTCGGCGGGAGAGTGGGCAAGGTCTTCCCAGCCCATGAGCTCGGCAAACATCATGTTGTACCAGAAGTTGTAGAGGTGCAGCAGCAGGCCCAGGCAGATGATGATGCCCAGCACGAGCATGTTCTGGCTGGCCCACTCCACCTTCTCGGGCTTGTCGGTCACGGCGTACTGGCTGGTGCCGCGAGCCTTCCGGTTCTGGAAGTTCAGGATGAAGGCAAACACGATGTGCAACATGGCCAGGGCGGCCAGTCCGATTGTAGCCACGACGGCATACCAGTTGGCACCCAGAAGTTCGCAAATCATGTTGTATGCGTCCTTCGAGAACAGCGCCGCCACGTTCATGCTGCCGTGGAACGTCAGGAATAGGATAAGTGCCAGGCCGGTAACGGACATGATCACCTTCCTACCGATTGATGAATTTGTTAACCACATAAATTTTAGGATTGATTTTAGTTATTGATTGATTTATTTCTTTGCACTTTCACATAATCCTTCCTACCCACTTTTGGGTATTGTTGGTGCAAAGATAATGAAAACCCGTGAATGGCGCAAATTTATTACTCTTTTTCCCTTCTATTTGGTGACAGGACGTACACAACGTCCGTATTCGCGTTCGCGATAGGTGAGCCATGAAGCGTATTCGAAAACCATGCTGATAAAATAGGCCGAACGTTCTTTCCCCATGAAGGGCGTGCCTGACCAGTAGTCGCCTGTCTTACCGGCCATTTTCACTTCCTTGCCCCAGCGATGCCCTGCCATGGGGAGGAATATGCTGTTTCCGTTGGGGCCTGTGAAGCGCCGGCCGTGGACATTGTTGAACACGACCCATTCAGAAGTGCATTTCTCCAGCAGTTCCTTACATTCTTCTTCGGTCGGCATTCGCCACCCCTTGCCCCATGTCACATGAGCCACGTCGTATTTCGTACCGCAGATGTCCGTGCCGATGTAGATATTGTCCTTTGCATCGGCATCGTAATAAAGATAGTTTTCCCAGTCGTAGTTGTCGCGTTCTTCCGTTTCGCCCCAGGCAAAGTAACTGCCATATTCCTCCGGTCTCTGTGCTCCGACATTGCAGCTCGCCCACTTCACGCTGAGTCCCAAGTCGACCGCCTCAGGCGCCGAGGGGCGGTTCTTTGCATGGATTTGTTGGGCATTCATGGCGGGGATATTGATTTCTATTCCTCCCGAACCTTTGGGGGTTACGGTGAACCTTTGTGACCTTGCGGGCAAAACAGCACAGGTCAATGTAATCAACATGGTAAACAATCGTCTTTTCATCGCGTTTATTATATAGATATTGGTTGCACTCAACACTTTCTTGCGAGCGAAATTAAGGTTTTTCCGCCATTCTGGCAAATATTCACGGGGAAATGGTATTCTTTCGCGGAAAATCACTACTTTTGCAGCAAAATAAGATAATAACGGATGCAAGAGAAGTACGATGTCGTAGTGGTGGGAGCGGGTCATGCCGGTTGCGAGGCGGCCTGTGCGTCGGCCCAGATGGGTGCGCGGACGCTGCTCATCACCATGGACATGAACAAAATAGCGCAGATGTCGTGCAACCCGGCTGTCGGCGGCATTGCCAAGGGCCAGATTGTTCGTGAGATTGATGCCTTGGGCGGTCACATGGGTCAGGTGACGGATAAGACCACCATCCAGTTCCGTATGCTCAACCGTTCGAAGGGACCCGCTATGTGGAGTCCCCGTGCCCAGTGCGACCGAGGTCGTTTCATCTGGGCGTGGCGCGAGGTGCTGGAAAACCAACCGAACCTCTCCATTTGGCAAGATCAGGTGAAAGAGCTGCTCGTCAAGGACGGACGTGTCACAGGTGTCCAGACTTACCTGGACGTGACCTTCCTGGCGCGTTGCGTCGTCATCACGACAGGGACCTTCCTCAACGGACTCATGCACATCGGGCGCACGAAACTGGCGGGTGGGCGCTGTGCCGAACCGCCATCGCTCCATCTCTCCGAGAGCATTGCCCGGCATGGCATCACGGTAGGGCGCATGAAGACGGGTACGCCCGTCCGCATAGACGGTCGCTCCGTCCACTTTGAGGACATGACCCTGCAACCGGGCGACACGGACTTCCATCGGTTCTCTTATATGGCCGAAGAAACCGGATTGTCCGGAATTTCTGGGCAATCCAAAATCTCCGCCGCCCTACCCTCCCTCCCCTGCTGGATTACCTACACCAATCCTGCCGTCCACGAGCGTCTGCGCCAGGGACTGCCCGACTCGCCGCTCTACAACGGTCAGATACAGAGCATAGGACCTCGTTACTGCCCCAGCATCGAGACAAAACTTGTGACCTTTGCCGACAAGGACCAGCACCAACTCTTCCTCGAACCCGAGGGAGCGAACACACAGGAGTATTATCTCAATGGGTTCTCTTCCTCATTGCCAATTGACGTGCAGTTAGATGCCCTGCGTCTCATACCAGCTTTCCGTGACCTCAAAATCTATCGTCCGGGCTACGCCATCGAGTACGATTACTTCGACCCCACCCTACTCCGCCATACGCTGGAGTCAAAACGTGTCGAAGGACTCTTCTTGGCGGGTCAGGTGAATGGCACCACGGGCTACGAAGAGGCTGCCGGACAGGGACTGGTGGCGGGCGTGAATGCCGCCCTGCGTTGCAGCGGAGGCGGCGAGTTCGTGATGGGGCGCGACGAGAGTTACATAGGTGTGCTCATCGACGACCTTGTCACGAAAGGGGTGGACGAACCCTACCGCATGTTCACGAGCCGGGCAGAGTTCCGCATTCTCTTGCGTCAGGACGATGCCGACACGCGTCTGACTCCCAAAGCTTACAGGTTGGGACTTGCCACTTCCGAGCGATACAATTATTGGAAAGAGAAGGAAGCCGAAATCGAGCGTATTATAGAATTTTGTAATAAATTTTCAGTAAAGGCCAATCTTATAAATTCCTCATTAGAAGCGATTGGAAGTGCGTCTTTGAGTAAAGGATGTAAACTTATTGACTTAATATCTCGCCCCGAACTTTCTTTCCAAAACCTGGCTCCCCACATTGCTCCCTTAGCCGCCACGCTCGGTCACTCTCCCAACCGTCAGGAGGAAATTGCCGAAGCGGCCGAGATACAAATCAAGTATCATGGCTACATCGAACGTGAGCGCCAGTTGGCCGAGAAGATGCAGCGTCTGGAGAATCTCCGCATCCGCGGGAGATTCCACTACGAAGAGATACAGAGCCTCTCTACCGAGGCCCGCCAGAAACTCGCCCACATCGACCCCGAGACCCTGGCTCAGGCGAGCCGAATCCCTGGGGTCTCCCCCAGCGACATAAACGTCCTTGCGGTGCTTATGGGGCGATAGTTTCACGTGAAACAAAAGGAATTTTATAGTTCCTATAGTGGCTGTAGTTCCTATATAATATGAGAAGAAAAAGACAACCTATAATACAGAAAGTAATGAACAATCCCATCCTTCTTCAGAACCTCCGAAACGTTCCCGACTTTCCCATCAAGGGCATCCAGTTCAAGGATGTCACCACTCTGTTCAAGAATCCCGAGTGCCTGCGCATCATGGTTGACGAACTCTACGAACTATACAAGGACAAAGGCATCACCAAGGTCGTCGGCATCGAAAGCCGCGGTTTTGTCATCGGCGCCGCCTTGGCTCTTCGTCTGGGTGCAGGTTTCATCATGTGCCGCAAACCCGGCAAATTGCCTGCCGAAACCAAGCGGGCCAGTTACATGAAGGAATATGGAAAGGACACCATCGAGATACACGCCGACGCCATCACGGAGGACGATGTGGTTCTGCTCCACGACGACCTCTTGGCCACGGGTGGCAGCATGAAGGCCGCCTATGGCCTGGTGAAGGAGTTCCATCCCCGCAAGGTTTTCATAAACTTCCTCATCGAGCTCACCATCGAAGGGCTGAACGGGCGTGCGGTCTTTGACGACGAAACGGAAATCACGACACTGATTAGAATCTAAGAAGTCCCTAAGCCCCCCTAAGCTCCTTAAAGGCCCTAACGTCCCTTATAAAACCCATGACCGAAGAAGTAAAAGCCCATCTGCGCGGTATTGTCAGCAATCTGCCTGATTCGCCCGGGTGCTACCAGTATCTCGACGATACGGGCACCATCATCTATGTGGGCAAGGCAAAGCGGCTGAAGCGACGTGTTTCCAGCTATTTCCAGAAGGAGCACCAGAACCTGAAGACCGCCCGGCTGGTTGAGAACATTCGCGACATCAAGTACGTCGTCGTGAAGACGGAGGAGGATGCCCTGCTTTTGGAAAACAATCTCATCAAGCAGTGGAACCCCAAATACAACATTCTCTTGAAGGACGGCAAGACCTATCCTTCGATAGTCGTCACCAACGAATACTTTCCCCGCATCTTCTCTACCCGTAAAATCAACAAGAGGTTTGGCACCTATTTTGGTCCCTACAGTCATGTGGGCACTATGCACATGATGCTCGAACTCATTCGCAATCTCTATCCCCTGCGCCGTTGCAACATGCCCGTCACGGAGGAGGGTGTTGCCCGAGGGAAGTATCGCGAATGTCTGGACTACCACATCAAGAATTGCGGAGGCATGTGCATCGGCAAGGTGGGGCGTGAGGAATACATGCGTTGGATAGACGAAGCCAAGGAAATACTGAAAGGTAACACGCGCGAGATAGAACGCCGTTTGCGCGACGAGATGATGGAGCTGGCGGCAGAAATGCGTTTCGAGGAGGCTGAGCAGGTGAAGCGGAAACTCTCGCTCCTGGAAGGCTATTGCAGCAAGAGCGAGGTGGTGAGCAATACCCTCCACAATGTCGACGTCTACAACATCGAGGCGGGCGAAAAGGAGGCTTACGTCAACTACCTGCACGTCGTGAACGGTTGCATCACGCAGGCTTTTACGTTCGAAATCAAGAAGCGCCTGGACGAGTCGCCCGAGGAACTTTTGGTCTTGGGCATTGGTGAAATGCGAAAGCGTTATCCGAGTGACAGTAAGGAGATTATCCTACCGTTCCCCGTGGAACTTTTTATCGAAAACATAGAAGTCACCATTCCCCAGAAGGGTGACAAGAAGAAGTTGCTGGACCTCTCGCGCATGAATGTCCTCCAGTATAAGAAGGACCGCCTGAACCAGGCCGACAAGCTGAATCCTGAGCAGAAGGGCGTGCGCCTGATGAAGGAATTGCAAACCCTGCTGGGGATGGAGAAGATGCCCGTGACCATCGAGTGCTTCGACAACTCAAACACGCAGGGCACCGACCCCGTGGCAGGCTGCGTGGTGTTCAAGATGGGCAAGCCCTCGAAGAAAGACTACCGGAAATACATCATAAAGACGGTGGTGGGGCCCGACGACTATGCCTCGATGCAGGAAGTCGTGCGCCGCCGGTACACTCGCATGATGAACGAAGAAACTCCCCTCCCCGACCTCATCATCACCGATGGCGGACGCGGCCAGATGGAGGTGGTTCGTAAGGTGGTGGAGGACGAACTGAACCTCCATATCCCCATTGCCGGATTGGCCAAGGACGACCGCCACCGCACCCATGAACTCCTCTACGGTTTTCCCCCGCAGGTGGTAGGCATGAAGATGGACTCTCCGCTCTTCCGTCTTTTGACGCAGATACAGGACGAAGTACACCGCTTTGCCATTACCTTCCACCGCCAGAAGCGAAGCAAACACCAAGTGGCCTCAGAACTGGATGAAATCAAGGGCATTGGCCCTCGCACGCGAGACCTTCTGATTAAGCATTTCCGCTCTGTGAAGCGCATTCGTGAGGCCACGCTTGAAGCATTGGTGGAAGTCGTTGGGGCTAAAAAGGCTAATATATTGCACGATGCGCTTGCGCAGAACCAAGAAAATACGTAACTTCGCAGTATGAGAGTCGTAATTCAACGCGTAAAGGAAGCCAGTGTGGCCATTGCAGGACGCACGAAGAGCCAGATTCGCCAGGGGCTGCTGGTCTTGTTGGGCATTGAGGATGCCGACACGCAGGAAGACATCAATTGGCTCTGCCGCAAGATTGTCGCCCTGCGCATCTTCGACGATGCCGAGGGGGTGATGAACCGCAATATTCTGGATGCCGGGGGCGACATCATTGTCGTCAGCCAGTTCACGCTCATGGCAAGCACCCGGAAGGGCAATCGCCCGAGCTACATCCGTGCCGCACGCCCGGAGGTCTCTGTGCCCCTTTATGAGGCTTTCTGCAAGCACATCTCCACCCTCTTGGGCAGGCCCATAGGCACGGGAGAATTTGGCGCGGACATGCAGGTTTCGCTCGTCAACGACGGCCCCGTAACCATCTGCATGGATTCGAAGAATAGAGAATAGAAAATAGAGATTAGAGATTAGGGATTAGGGAATATATGACTATAAAAGAAGCACAGGAACGCGTGGATGCGTGGATAAAGGAATACGGAGTGCGCTATTTCTCGGAGCTGACGAACATGGCCGTACTGACTGAGGAAGTGGGCGAATTGGCGCGTGTGATGAGTCGGCGCTACGGTGAGCAGTCGTGGAAAGCCTGCGACCCACGGGCGGCTGACAATGGGCTGGAAGCCCTGAAAGAAGAGATGGCCGACGTGCTGTGGGTGCTCATTTGCCTTGCCAACCAGACGGGTGTGGACCTCACCGAGGCACTCCGAAAAAGCATCGAAAAGAAGACCGTGAGAGACGAAGCGAGACATAAAAATAATCCTAAATTACATAAATTATGAGTGAACATTGCAACTGTGGTCATGACCATCATCACGACCATCACCATGTAGAGGAAATGAGCAAGTACGACCAGGCACTTGCACAGTATGAAACCCACCTCAGCGACGAGGAAGTAGCCCGGAAAGTGGCAAAGATTATTGAGGAAAAGGTGCCTGAAAACGACACCGTGGAGGTGAAGAAATTCCTCATGGGCAGCGTCGAACTGACCACCCTGAAGACCACCGATTCCGACGAGAGCGTGCTGGCCTTCACGGAGCGTGTCAATCAGTTTGAGGATGCCTATCCTGCCCTGCCCCATGTGGCCACCATTTGCGTCTATCCCTGCTTTGCCAGCATCGTCAGCCAGAGCCTCGAAGTGGAGGGTGTGGAGGTTGCCTGCGTGAGCGGCAGTTTCCCCTCCAGCCAGGCTCTCATCGAGGTGAAAGTGGCCGAAACGGCCCTTGCCGTGAAGGACGGTGCCACGGAGATTGACATGGTCATGAGTGTGGGCAAATTCCTCTCGGGCGACTACGAAACCGTGTGTGACGAAATCTCAGAACTGAAGGCCATCTGTGGCGAACGCAAGCTGAAAGTCATTCTTGAGACGGGTCTCCTGGGTTCTGCCGAGAACGTCAAGAAGGCATCCCTGCTGGCCATGTATGCCGGTGCCGACTACATCAAGACGAGCACGGGCAAGGAGAAACCTGCCGCCACTCCCGAGGCTGCCTATGTCATGTGCCAGGCCATCAAGGAGTATTACGAACGGACGGGAATCCAGATTGGGTTCAAGCCTGCCGGCGGACTCAACACCGTTCATGATGCACTCGTCTACTACACGATTGTCAAAGAAATTCTCGGCGAGCGTTGGTTGACGAACCAGTATCTGCGTCTCGGCACGAGTCGGTTGGCCAATCTCCTCTTGAGTGAGGTGGAGGGCAAGGAGATTAAGTTCTTCTGACGCGCGTCCCCCGATTCGGCCCGTTTTGACCCTCTGAGAGTCGAAAATTTGTGTACTTGCATCCGGGAAAACTATTTTACGCGATTCTCAGAGGACCAAAATGTGGGGTAAGATGTTGATTTTCGGTTCGTAACCCCCAAAAAATCCTATACGGGGATTGAGGGCAAATAGAAAAGGGCTGATTTCGAAAAATTCTTACATTTCCAGCCTAAGCTGACAAACTCCAGGCGGTCACTTGCCATTTTCAGGTGGCAAGTGACCGCCTTTCTTTTGTTTTTCAGTCAGATACGGAGTCTTTCAGAAGCCTCTCCCCTACCCCGTCGGTGGAAGATTAGTAAGGTTAGGCCGATAAGATTACTATGCTTATGGCCGTAACCTTACTAAGGTTATCCGCCTAAGCATAGTAATCTTCTGCCGGAAGGCAGTAAGGGGAGAGACCCAAAAAGGTAATGAAAATTTACAAATGACTCTTTAGGGCGATTAACCCTCCGTCTCGTCACAGATTTCTGCCAGCCACGAAGGCGGCATAGAGGTTCAGTGCGTCCACGATGGCGCGTTCGCCTCCGCCATTGCCGACGAGCTTCAGTGCTTCGTCGACCGTTTGGTCCATCATCTTCTCGGTGTAGGCAATTCCTCCTTGTCGGTGGGTGAAGTGTACCAGGCCGGCAATCTCTTCGTCCGTGGCCTCGCCCTTTCTCACCTTCAGCGCCACCGACTTCATCGTCTCGTCGCCCGACGCGAGCAGGGCGTGCAGGACGGGCAGTGTCAGTTTCCCCTCCTTCATGTCGTTGCCGCTGGGTTTGCCCGTGTCGTACTGGTTTTCGTAGTCCAGCAGGTCGTCGCGCATCTGGAAGCAGATGCCCACGGAGAGCCCGAACCCTCCCATGCGTTCCACCAGTTCCTCCCCGCCGTCGGCCAGCAGTGCCCCCGTTCGGGCACACGTTTCGAAGAGCGAAGCCGTCTTCTTGCGGATGACCTCGTAGTAGTCCTCCTCAGCGAAGGTTGTCTTTTCGAGGTTGGCCAGCTGCAGCAGTTCACCGTCCGAGAGCGTCTGTCCCAGTTCCGCAACCCACGTCACCACCCTCTGCGAACCCGTCTGTGCCGCGTGGTAGAGAGCCTTTGAGAGCAGGAAGTCGCCCACCAGTACGGCAGCCCTGTTGTCCAGCAAGGCATTTACCGATTTCTGTCCCCTTCGGCGGTCGCTCTCGTCCACCACGTCGTCGTGGACGAGCGAAGCCGTGTGCAGCAGCTCCAAGGCCACGGCGGCGTGCAGCACGCTCTCCCCCACCCTGCCGGCCATGCGGGCCGCCAGCATCACCAGTATCGGGCGCATCATCTTGCCCTGTCGTTGGAGCAAGTGGCTGAGAGCGACTTGCAGGATAGGGTTTTCCGTTTGGAGGGTCTCCTCAAACAGGTTCCTGTAGGCCTTCAGTTCAGCCTCTATCGGGCGTCGGATTTCGGTCAGTTTGTCCATGGGCTTCTGTTTCTAAACGCAAAATTACGAAATAAAGTTGGTTTTTCATCCTTGTTCCCTCCTTTATTTCGTAATTTTCTCCCATTTTTATCCTTTGTTTAAGACTGCTGTTCTTGTTGGAATTGCCCGGGTGAAATACCAAATTCCTTTCGGAAGATGCGGGCAAAGTGTGTGTGGTCGTAGAAGCCGCATCGCTCTGCCACGTCGGTGATGGTGCGTTCGGGGTGTTCCTCCATCATCTGGCGGGCCATCTTGATGCGTATTTCCGTGATGAACTTCTTGGGCGAAACCCCTGCCACGGTGTTGATTTTGCGTTGCAGCGTGCGTGAGCTCATGCACAGTTCGTTGGCCAGCTCCTCCACGCTGCAGTTGTTCGGCAGCAGTCGGTGGATGGCCTCTTTCAGGCTCCGTATGAAGTTGTCAGAGTGAGCCGGGAACGACGTGACGGCAGTTTCTTCTTCAGTCTCTTTGGAGTCTATTTCCAGAGCATGGTATTTCTTTCTCAGACGTTCGCGCGTTTCCAGCAGTTTTTCGATGCGCACGCGCAGTTCCTCGGCGTTGAAGGGCTTGTTGAGGTAGGCGTCGGCACCGGCCTCCAGTCCGCGTATGCGGTCCTCCTCCCTCACCTTGGCCGTGACCACGATGAGGGGGATGTGGTCGGTGGATTCGTCTTGCCGTAGGGTGTGGCAGAGTTCCAGTCCGTCGGTGCCAGGCATCATCAAGTCCGTGATAATCAGGTCCGGAATCAGATTCCGAGCCTTTTCGATTCCCTCGCGTCCATTGGCTGCAAAGTGTATTTCGTAGTCCTCTTTCAGCAGTTGTGCGATATATTGGGCCACGTCCTGGTTGTCTTCGACAACGAGCAGGATGGGAGTCCCTGGGTTCGGGTTTCCCGGAGTTTCCGGAGTTTCCGGGTTTTCTGGAGATTTCGGAGTATCCGGATAGTCCGGGCTTTCCGGGTGATTCGGGGTGTCAACGCCTGCGGCTTCCTTCTCCACAAGGGGCAGCGTCACGCGGAAGGTAGTGCCCTTCCCCACTTCACTCTCCACGTCAATCTTGCCGTCCAGCGCATCCACGATTTGCTTCGTCAGGGCCAGCCCCACGCCGCTGCCCATGCCCCCCGAGGTGTCAGCCTGATAGAACGGTTCGAAGATGTGGGGCAGGTCTTTCGGTTCTATGCCGCGCCCTGTGTCGCTGACGCAGAGCGTGAGTTGGGCGGATGAACTGGAGTTTCCGGATGTTCTGGAGTTTCCGGATGTTCTGGATGTTCTGGATGTTCTGGATGTTCCGGGCTTTCCGGATTTTTGGGGCTTTTTGCCCTCTTGCGACAGGCTGACTGTCACCTTCCCGCCTTCGGGTGTGAATTTGATGGCGTTCGACAGCAGGTTCTGCACCACTTTCTGCATGTAGTCGGGCACGAAAGTCGTCACGAGGGCATCCTCCTCTCGTTCGTAGTCGATGCGGATGTTCCGTTGGCGGGCCAGTTCGCGCTGGGTCTCCACCACCATGCCTACGTAGGCTGCCACGTCGCCCGTGCGTTGGGGCTGTTCGCCGATGGCCGATTTCACCTTTGAGATATCCAGCAACTGGTTCACCAGGGCCAGCAGTTGTGTACCCTGCCGTTCGATGGTTTCTCCCGTTTCTTTCAGCTGCTCAGCACCGATGGGATGGGCGTTTTTTTGCATTTCGTGGCTCAGTCCGAGTATGACCGTCAGCGGCGTGCGGAACTCGTGCGTCACGTTCGTGAAGAAGTGCTCGCGGGCCTCCGTCAGCCGTTGCAGGGCCTGGTTCGTGCGCGACTTCTGCCGGAAGGCGAACCACAGCGAGGCGATGACCGCCAGCAGCAACAGCACCATGACGAGTGCTACAAGCGTGATAATCACGGTTCTGCGCCGCCCTTGGGCGTTTTCCTCCTGCAGTTCGTCGTTGTGCAGTTCCGCGTTGGCCTTGGTCGTCAATTCCCGGAGCTGTGTGGTGTGGATGGAGTCCGTCATCGTGAGGCAGCGGCGCAGTGCCACGAGCGCCTCGTGGGGGTCGATGGGTTCCAGTGCCTCGCTTAGCGTGCGGTAGTCATAGCGCACGGCCGAGACGTTGCCCACGGCCTCCTCCAGCTGGATGGCCTCGCGCAGGGCCTCCACGGCCTCGCGATTGCGCTTGAGGTCAATGAGGTTCCAACTCTTAAACTCCAGTGTAATAGCCAGTTGGTTGCGGTCCAGCGGGTCGTTGGCTTTCACGATGGCGATGGCCTCGTTGGCCATGTCCAGTCCCAGTTGGTACTCCCCCTTGCGGTCGTAGGCATAGGAGAGTTGTGTCAGGTGGTTGGCCACGGCGGGCTGATAGTCCATCTGCCGGGCAGCCTCCACGGCCTGCTTGCCGTATTCGATGGCCTTGTCCACCTCCTGTGCGCTGCAGAAGAGCTCGCAGGCCACGCCCAACACGTTGTGCGTCTGTGGGTTCAGTCCCAGTTTCGCATTCGTCTCGATGGATTTCACCACCTGGTTCTTGGCTTCCTCATAGTTGCGCAGGGAGTGGTTCACCAGGGCCAGATATAGGTATGCGCGTGAGAGTTGCATCCAGTTTTTCGTCTTCTTGCACTCCTCTTTGGCCTGCTGTGCGGCCTCGATGGCAGCCGTGTAGTCGCTGGTCTTGAACAGGCAGTAGCTCTTGTCGCAGAGCAGTGTGGCGTAGATGTCGGTGTCGCGTGTCTGGGCCAGTGGCAGTGCCCGCTCGATGTAGGTCAGTGCCTCGGCGAAATACGAGTTGGTGGTGTAGAACCGTTCCGTGCCGAACCACACTTGCAGGTCTTGCTCCTCCCGCCCCATCTTTCCGTCGAGGGTGGGTGCCTCGTGGAAGAATACGGCACTTTCGGCGTAAATTTTCAGCAGTTTTTTGCCGACGGTGGTTCGCATGTTTCCCTTGCTCTGTTCGTAGATTCGTAACAGGGAATCTGTCTGTTCCAGCGTTTGGGCTACACAACCCATCCATGCGAAGAATACTGCCAATAATCCCAAGAATATGCTTTTTTTCATGTTTTTCATTATATCAATCCTATTATTTTCGATAAGCAAAGGTACGTACATTTCACGTATATTCGCGAATTTATGACCGCTTTTTACACAAAGCCGCGCAGATTGTCCGATTTTTATGTTTTAATGTCTGAAATATACTAAAATATTTATCATTAATGTAATTAATTTTGCAATGTAGAATATTAAATTTTATTAACAAATAAACCAAAAACTATGAAAAAACTGTTATTCACGCTTGCAATGTTGCTCTCTTTTGGAGGTGTAAGCCTTGCACAAAGCTGGCGTGGTGATGTCCCCCAGGAGGGTGACTACAACCATGAAACAGTGGTGTATGCCAAGCTGACGAGCAATTCTCCAGGTGGCAGCTACACAGTGGGTGCTTTTGTGGTAGAGGGAACCACGCTCTCCTGCCGCGCCTCAGCCATTGGAGAATATCTGGATCCCACGGGAGCCGGTGACCCCGTTTACACCCTCCGTGTAAAGGGTGATGTAACGGGCGACATGGGCAAGACCATCAAGTTCAAGGTTCTTGACATGAGCTCCTATTTGGAGTACACGCTTTCCACCACACTCACCTTCGATGGTGAATCCCACGGGTCACCGTCCTCTCCCATCGAGCTGAGGCTCAATGAACCCCTCTCCTTCACCCTTATGTTCTACCAGGCTGAAATGGGTCAGACCTATGATCTGACCGACTGGCTTATCCTCAGTCCTGAAGACGCTACGGTGCCTGATAACCTGAGTTGGGCTGTCTATACCTCAGACTACGGCGATGGCAGCGAGTATGCCACCATTGAGGGCAACACGCTGACTCCCTTGCAGAAGGGTGATGACCTCATTCTCCATCTCGTCACCAGCCCTGCCGGCGGTGGCGTGGAGAGCCGTTTCAGCATTGTGCAGTATGCTACGGGTATCAATCTGTTGCAGACCTCGTTCACCGTGGAACGCAGCGATACTTATTCTCCCGAACTTACATCCTTCATGACGGAGGGCGCTTCTTACGAACTCCTTCCTGCCGGTTCTACGGGTTATGTACAGTGGGAAGTCGAAGATGAGACCATCCTGCAATGGAGCGACCGTGGCTATTTCATTCCCGTGAAGGCTGGTTCCACTCGCGTACGTCCCTTCATCATGAAGAACGACAGCACCAAGATTTATGCCAACAACAACGGCGGATGGATAACCATTAATGTAATAGTTTCCGTAACTGGTATCACCATCGACCCCAGCATCTACGGGGGAACCTTTAAGGCTAACGTGGGCGATACCCATCTCTACGAGCGTTTGAGCAAGATGATTACCATCCTACCCTTAGACGCCACCGACAAGAGTTTTACCGTATCGATTGATGACACTGAAGCCGTCAACCAGACGGGTCTGACAACCTTCACTGCCGTTGAGAGTGGTTATGCACGTTTCACTGTCACCGCCAATGGTGTGGCTGGCAACGATCCTACTGGTGCACCTGCTGCAATCTCCGAATACATCGACCTCGAGGTAGTGGCTGTGCCTGGTGTGACGCTCAACAACACCACACTCGGCACCTATCGTCTCGTCGATGGCAATCCTGTGGACATCACTGCCGATGTGCATGACAACGTCATCATCACCGACCCCAGCCCCTCCATTAACTGGAGTGAGCAGTCGGTTTCCGTTACGGGTACGTCCGTAAGTTATGAGAATCTCGTGTTCGACGGTTCGGGTCTCAATGGTATGTTCACCGCCGTCTCAGCTGGTACCACGACCGTCACCATCAACCTTCGTTGGCCGAACTATGACGATTGGGGCATAGGCAACACTACCTCTACCGTACAATACAACACGGATGTCAAGTCGTTCAATATCGTAGTCACCGAGAGCAGTACGCTCACAGGCTTTGACGTAGCTGTCACGGGTGCCGTGGTTGGCCAGACGGGTACCATCACCTTCACTCCGCAGCCCGCAGGTGCTGACTTCGATCTTGCCAACATGCGCTTCAATATCCAGAACGGTCTCAGTGGCCAGTGGTTGGACCAGCTTACCGTAACACGTAAGTCGGCTACGGCCAGCAAGATTGTCTATGAGTTCACTTCCACCATCCCCGGTATGGTATCCGTTGAGGTTCTGGACGTGATGGGTGCCCCTGTAAACCTAATTGACCCCACGTCGGCCACGACGGGAGCATTCACAGGTTTTGAGATTGGCTATCCTGTCAACTTCACGGCCGGATGGCAGTGGCGTAGCAACCCCTGCGGCGTGGTTACGGCCAGTGACTTCGAGTCCATCTATACTACCGCCAACTTGGAAGAAATCCGTACGCAGCGGGAACTGCTCTACAACGACCCCAACTGGGGCTTCTACGGCACACTCATGAACGGTAGCGGTCTGCTTCAGGGCCAGTGCTACAAGCTGAAGATGAAGAGCGCTCAGAGCAGCGTCCTCTATGGAAGCTCCGTTGCCGAGGCCACACAGATTGCCGGCACAGTGAATCCCTCCGGTTCCATCACCATCACGCTGACTCCTGGTTGGAACTGGGTTGGTTCGCCCTATTTCTTCAACCGTCTGCTCAATAATGTGTTCACACAAAAAACTGCTGAACTCGAAGGTGCTGTCATTGTCGGCAAGAATGGTTCTGCCGAGTTGGGTCTTGGTTCCTGGCAGGGTGACATGAGCGCACTGGGTGCCAGCCGCGGTTACCTCTTGAAGAACCCCACAACGTCCACTATCGACATCGAACTACCCGCTGAAACGAGCATGAACCCCGGAGACGAGGGCATGGCAGTCGGCGTGAAATCCTCCGACTTGGGCAACCACGTATGGAAGTACGATGACACTCGCTTCATGAACAACATGACGATGGTCTGCACGTTTGAGGACCTCGACAATGCCGAGCGCTACAGCGTCGGTGCCTTCGTCGGTGCCGAATGCCGTGGCGAGGGTATCCTCGTGGAAGACAAGGCCTTCATCACCGTACATTGCAATGCTGGAGAAAAGGTCAACTTCAAGCTCTACGACACTTGGACGGGTGAAGTGGCAGACGTTGATGAGACCGTTGTGGCTCAGACCCGCGTCGGTTCCCTTAAGGCTCCCTTCAAACTCCATGCTGACGTACAGACCACAGGCATCAGTGGCATCAATGCCTCCGGCAGCCAGACTGAAAGCTATGACCTCGCCGGTCGTCGCATCAGCGGTCAGCAGCCAGGCGTGAGCCTCCAGCGCACCAAGAACGGCAACTTCCGCAAGGTCGTTGTAAAGTAAGCACTTACTGAGTAGAGGGCCTATAGTAACTATGGAAACTATAGTCACTATAGAAGCAATAACTACTATAGGCCCTCTCCTCTTAAAGAAAGATTCTACCTTAAATAAACTATAACCTCGCGCATCCTTTCGCGCTAACGACACCTGAAAATAATGAGTAGTCAACGCTTCCGCCAACCATTGATGGTCCTATTGCTTCTGGTCGGTCTGCCCACGGGGCTGGCGGCCCAGACGCTTTCGTTGAACACCATCTCCACGATCGCCAAGAGCGACCCGCTCGTCATTACGGGTGCCGTGGGCACGCAGAACACCTACCGATACACCTCGGTGGGCAACGGCTACGCGTCCCCCCTGAGCAACAGCATCTACGCCAACCTCAACATCTCCGTCTACGGCATCTCGATGCCTTTCGCGCTCTACTTCACCAACGACGGACTCGACTGGAACTATCCCCACCTGGCCTTCCGCCTGACCCCCGCCTACAAGAACTGGCGCGGCCACTTCGGCAACAGCACGATGGCCTTC
>JAFTEX010000102.1 GCA_017453445.1 Bacteroidaceae bacterium | reverse complement strand
GCTTGATGAATGAATATTCACTTGCGAAAGTTCAGTAATAATAATATATCAAAAACATTTTATGTTTAACACATTTTAACACCAACCCTAACGTCATAAGCATACAAGGCTATGCGGCGAAGGTTACTTGCTTAGACTTATTCCATGCGCATGGTTTAATCATTCCATGCGCATGGTTTAATTAAACGATGCGCATGGAATAAGCTTAGGCAAGTAAGGCTCCAGAGACAGGAAAGCGTTCCTCCCGAAAAAAGAAAGAAGCCAGGGAGCCTGGGGAGTTACCCCCTTCTGCTCCTTGGCTCCTTAGAACCTATGCAGGGATGCTATACCTATTTATATATATAAGCGGACAAGCATCGCGCTACGCTCACTTAACCACAAACGGGCGACCGCGACGAAGGTAGATGCCCCGACGAGGTGCGGAGAAGAGGCGACGGCCCATGAGGTCGTAAAGGGGGGCAGAGGCATCGGCGGCACGGGGAGCCTCCACGGCATCCGCAATGGGATAGACATGGGCGAAGCCGAGACCGTTGTAGACGGCATCGGCGACCAGCGGAATGCTGACGTAGAGATTACCCTCGGCGATGTCGCCGGCACAGAAGGCCGTGGGGCTGAACTCGGGCACAGTGTAGCTCCAGAGCACGAGGCGAGAGAGGGGGCCGCCCTTCGAGACGCAGCCCTCCTCGGCCCATCCGCTGAAGGCAAAGTCACCGACGGAGGTGAGATTGCCGTAGAACTCGGCATTGGCCAGGTTCCAGCACTTGCTGAAAGTGCCCGGCTCGATGACGGTGACACCGTCGTAGACCACAATGGAGGAGAGCCCCGTGTTGTAGAACGCCCAAGGGCCGATGCTCGTGAGCGACTCGGGCAGGGTGGCCGCCGTGAGCGTCCAGTGGCCGGAGAAGGCCCCTTCGCCGATGTAGGTCACGGTGAACTCACGCGGCTCGTCGTCCACGTCGACGGTGACGGTCTCGGGAATCTCTATCCGCCAGTCTGACACGGCCTCGGGGGCATGGGCGGCATCGTAGCCCACCACGCCGGCATTGCCGCTCTCAGGCCAAAGTTTGTAGCGCAAGCCCTGGGCATCGGTGTAGTCGATGGAGCCGTCGTCCTCGTCGAGCGGCAGGACGGCCTTGAAGCCGAGCGAATTGTAGGTCTCATGGTCTACAAGGGTGTAGTGGACGTAGAGCGTGTCGTTTTCGACATCGGCCGGCGAGAAGGCTTTGGGAGAGATGACCGGAGCCTGGGTGGCATAAATCCAGACACCCTTGGCCAGGGGGCTGTAGGTGCGCTCGGCATAAATAGTGTCCTCGGCGCTCCACTTGCTGAAAGCGAAGTCGTCGATGCGGTTCACCTCGCCGCGGAGTGCCACATAGTTGAGGTTCCAGCAGTTGCCAAAGGCTCCCTCGGTGATTTCGGTGACACCGGCTGGCACGTCGAGGCTGTCGATGGCACAACTGTAGAAGGCCCACGAGTCGATGGTGGAGAGCACACTGCCCGGCTCGAAGCGGAGTTGGAAGAGGTTGTAGCAGTTGTTGAAGGCCGAGCCCCAGATGCCGAAGACGTTCTTGCCGATGGTCACGCTGCGCAGGTTGCTGTTGTTGTAGAAGGCATTCTCCTCGATGCTGTTGACGTAGTAGGAGGTTTCGCCGACCGTGACCACGGCGGGAATGACCACTTCCTCGACCTCGCAGGCCGCCCCGCTGTGGACGCTGGCCGTCTGGCTCTCGGGCCAGAGCCTGTAGAGGATGCCCTGGTCGTCGGTGTACTCGTTCTCCTTGGGCTGTTCGTCGCCCTCCCCTGTGTCGTCGGGGTCAGGGTCGTCGTTGAGTCCCCCCACGTAGGTGACGGTGAAGTCGTCGGCGTAGACGTAGTTGTCCGTGGTGCTCTCCTTCGTGCCGATGCCAATCCAGAGGATGCCGTTGCGCACGTTGGTGGTCACCGACCACGTGGCTGCCGTCTCGGCCTTGATGGCCTTCTTGGCATTGTTGGCATAGAGGTAGAAGCCCGACTTGTTGGCACGGGCACGGACGGTGACGGTGTAGCGTCCCTTCGGCAGATTGGCCCCCTGGCTGATGACGGATCCCTCGGCCGTGGTGGCGTTCCAGAGTTCGAGGCTATAGTTGCCCCGCACCACATCGGCACTGGCCCATGAACTGAGGTCCTTCGGCCACTGGGTGGACCACTTCTGGTCGCAGGTCCAGCCCGTCAGGTCGCCCGTCTCGAAGCCCAGGTTCTGATAGTATTCGCCGGCATCCTCATGGATGTCAGTGCCATCGGCCAGGAAGGTGGCCAAGGCCTGGACGGGCGTAGTGCCGTCGGCAGCCCGCAGAACGGCGTGTGTGGAGCCGCTTCCGTTCTTCCATAAGCCCCGGTTGAGCCAGCCGTTCATGACCTTTCGCTGACTGCCGTTGCCGCACTCCTCGGGCATCCAGTAGACGAGTCCCGTCACGTGGTCGTATGTCTTCAGTTTCTCGACAAGGTCTTGCAGATAGCGCACCATGCCGGGGCCGTCGGCCGTCCAGGCCGGGTTGAGCGAGGCTATGGTGTACTGGTTGTCGGCATCGGCGGTGAAGGGATAGTAGCTGTTGTACCAAGCCGTCTCGACAATCTGCACCTCCTTGTCAGGGAAGTCCGTCTTGAAGGTGGAGAGCAGGTTGCCCAAGGTGGTGAGCGTGCCATGCCAGAAGGGATAGTAGGAAAGTCCCACGATGTCGTAGTTGTTGAACCCTGCGGTACGCAGGTGGCGGTAGAAGTGGTCGGAGTTGTACTGGCTGCTGCCCATCTCGGTGTGTACGATGAGTTTCACCGAGGCGGAGTCGCGCCCTTCGTCCTTGAAGGCCTGGCGCACACCGTGGGCGGCATTGTTGAGCAGGGAGGCCGTGCGCTGCCACTGCGACTTGCCCTCGGCGTAGGTGGCACTCCACGTGGGGCAATAGCCGGCGGCGGCATACTGCGACGAGTTGGTCGGGTACTTGCCGTCAGAGGTGCGCCAGAGGAATCCGTAGGTGATTTCGTTGCCCAACTGGACGTAGTCGGGAGCGGCTCCCTCCCGAATCATGCCATTCACAGTCTCGTAACTGTAGGTGAAGAGTTGGCTGGCCAGAGCGGCATTGCTGGTGTCGCCGCTCCAGCCGGAAGGAATCTTCTGCGTGGAGGGGTCGGCCCATGTGTCGCTGTAGTGCAGGTCGAGCATCACCTTCATGCCGGCGGCCTTGACGCGCTTAGCCAGGGCCAGGACATAGTCGTAATCCTGACAGGTGGCAGGGTCGGAGTCCTGTGTGGGGTCGAGGAAAAGACGCACACGAACCACGTTCCAGCCCTGCTGCTTCACATAGGCCAGAAGATCGGGGATGGTCTTGCCGTCGGCATCGAGCCACTTGTCGCCCGCAGCCTCATAGGCCGGCACCATGCTGAGGTCGCCGCCGACAATGCGCGTTGTCTGGGCTACGGAGACGAACAGCGAGCAGTGGACGAGAAAAAGGAAAAACGAAATTAAGCGTTTCATAGTTTTTAGACAGTTAGTTAGTTTTTTAGGGTCTTTGGGGACTTTTAAGGACGTTAGGGTCACTTTTTGTAATAGACGTGCTTGACGCGGTTGGACACACTGGTGAGAATCTCGTAGGGGATGGTCTGCACGGCATCGGAGAGGACCGTGACGGGGAGCTCGCGGCCAAAGATGACGGCCTCGTCGCCCTCGCGACAGGGTATGTCGGTGACATCAATCATGCAGACATCCATGCAAATGTTGCCGACGTAGGGGGCCCGCTGACCGCGGACAAGGCAATAGGCACGGCCGTTGCCCAAGTGGCGGTCGAGTCCGTCGGCATATCCGATGGGAAGCACGGCGATGCGGCTGTCGCGGGTGAGACGGCCCCGGCGGCTGTAGCCCACGGTGTCGGTAGCGGGCACGTCGTGGATTTGCAGGATGGTGGTCTTCAGCGTGGATACATTATTTATTATTTGGTTGTTCCGCGAATTGATGCCATAGAGGCCGAGACCGAGGCGCACCATGTCCATCTGCCGCTCGGGGAAGTGCTCGATGGCTGCCGAATTGCAGATATGGCGCAGGATGGTGTGGCCGGGGAAGGCGGCCTGCAGTGCCTCGGAACCCTGACAGAAGAGTTGGAACTGGCGGGCAGAGAACTCGTCGAACTGGTCGCTGTCGCTGCCTACGAAATGGGAGAAGACGCTGCGCGGAAGAACCGCTGTCTGACTGCGCAGGCGCTCTACGAGCCGGGGCATGTCGGCAACTGGGTCGAAACCGAGACGGTGCATGCCCGTGTCGAGCTTGATGTGCACCGGGAAGCCCTTGATGCCCTCTCGCTCAGCGGCAGTAACCAGCGCATCGAGGAGGCGGAAGGAGTAGACCTCGGGTTCCAGATTGTGCTGGAAGAGCGTGGGGAAGGAGGTCATCTCAGGATTCATAATCATGATGCCCGTGGAGATGCCTGCCTGCCGGAGTTCGACGCCCTCGTCGGCCACAGCCACGGCCAGGTAGTCGACGCCTTGGTCCTGAAGGGTGCGAGCCACTTCGACACTGCCGGCCCCGTAAGCATCGGCCTTGACCATGCAAACCATGCGCACGCCGGGATGCAGCTGTGCACGATAGTAGTTGAGGTTGGCCACGATGGCATTGAGGTCGACCTCAAGAATGGTCTCGTGGACGCGTTCCTCAAGGTGGCTGACCAACGTCTCGAAGTGGAAGGTGCGAGCTCCCTTGATGAGAATGACTTCGTCATGGAGATCCGTAAAGACCTGACTCGTGAGAAGGTCGTCGGTGTCGGGGAAGAAGTGGCACTTGGCTCCACTCTGCTTCAAGAATGCCATGGCATTGTGGCAAAGGGCCCCTCCCACCCCGATGAAGGTGTCCACACCTGCCTTGTGGACGAGGGCGGCCACCTGCTGATAGAGCTGCTCGTCGGGGATGCCCGTCTGCAGCATCTCGCTCAGGATGAGGGTGTGGTTGCGCTGTTCCTCGTCGGGGCGACGCACCATGAAGTCGAGGGCTATCTTCAGCGAATCGGGATCGTTGTTGTAAGAATCGTTGATGAGCGTGCAACCGTTGCGGCCGTTCATGACTTCGAGGCGCATGGGGATGGGTTCCAGGAGAGACACACGGTAGTGCACTGTCTCCTCGTCCATGCCCAGATAACGGCAGGCGGCGGCACAAAGTTCCTTGTCGAGTTCCCACGGCGAGGTACCTTCTGGCACGGTGACGGGCAGCAATTGGCCACGGAAGTCAGCCTCGCGCAGACAGATGTCAACCACACGGTTACCCGTGGGATAGACCAATGCCTCGGAGTCGCGGAAGAGACGAAGCTTCTCAAGGCACTTCTGCTTGTAGGAGGTGAAGTTCTCCTGATGAGCTTCACCCAAGCCCGTGAAGACTCCGACGGTGGGCTGGATGATGCCAGCCAGGTGCTGCATTTCGTCGGGCTGACTGATGGCGGCCTCGAAAATGCCGACCTCGGTCTCCCCGTTGAGGTTCCACACGCTGAGGGGAACTCCAATCTGGCTGTTGTAGCTGCGCGGCGAACGGCTCACGACATAGTCGGAGGAGAGCATCTGAGAAAGCCACTCCTTGACCATCGTCTTGCCATTGCTGCCCGTGATGCCGATGACGGGAATGTGGAATTGTTCGCGATGGTGGCGAACCAGTTGCTGCAAGGCCCGCAGCGTGTCGGGAACAACAAGGAACGAAGCCTCGGGGTAGTCGCCTTCAGGCAACTGGTTGACCACAAAGGACCGAACCCCTCGACGATAGAGCTGGGGCACGAAACGATGACCATCGCCACGCTGGGTGACAATGGCGAAGAAAAGGGTGTCCTCGGGCGAGGAAAGACTGCGGCTGTCTGTAAGCAGCCAACGAACGGGACGCTTGGAGACTGCGGGAGTCTTGAGACCCAATATCTTGGCTATAGAATCGACGGAATACATATTTAAGTTCTATATTTCAATATTTCAAAGTTCAAAGTTCAATGCCGGATAGTCGGCCTTCAGTTGAGCAAGTTGACGACAAGTGTCGGCCTGAAACTGACGGCAGGCTGGCGATTCGGGATGGAGCGGACGATGGAGCAACGCACGACGCAGGGGTTCCCAGCGACGGAGATAGGCTTGTGCATCGGGGGCCATCCATATCTCGCAGAGGCGTTGCCAAATATAGCGGACGGCAGATTCAGAGGGGTGGAGCATGTCATCGGCATAGAAGCGATAGTCGCGCAGTTCGTCCATCACGATTTCGTAAGCCGGGAAGTAGGCAACCCAGTCCGCATGGCGACGTTGCAACTCGTCGACCGCCAAAAGCAAGCGTGACTTGCTCAACTGACTTTCGTGAAACCCGTATTTCTGATAGCGGAAAGGACTGACGGTGAAGACCACCTGCACGCGAGGATTGCGGCGGCGGAGGGAGAACAAGGCCGATTCCAGCGAATGAATGATTTCGTCCACGCAGAGGTCGGTCTCCACAAAGTTTTGGGAAGGAAGGCGGTGGCAGTTGGCCACGGTCTCGGACGTAGGCGAGTAGATATAGTAACGGCTGGTGCCAAGCGTGAGAAAAAGATGGTCGGCTTCAGCCAGTGCTCCGTGCAAGGTGGCCAAGGCTGCATCCGTGGCTTGCCGGCATTCATCGAGTGTCGGCCGGGAAAGGGACGAATCACCCAGCCAGGTGTGCCAAAAGTCGCCGTGAGAAATGAAATGCCGTCGGGCATCGCTTTGCGGTGTGGTCAACAGACGGACTACGCTCAAAGGATTGTACTGCACCCCAAGCGGATTGACCAGCGACCGAAAGCGGGCATCCGTGAAGCAGGCTCCCACATGCTCCGCAAAACACGAGCCGAGAAAAACGCTCTTGTCCCCCACCCCAATCTGGCGAGGAGGGGCAGGAATCTCCACAGGTGTTCGAAAGAGGGGCTGCACAGACACGTCTTTACACTGATTAATATTATTCAGGGGGCAAAGATAACAAAAAAATTTGGAACTTCGCTCGCTTAATCGTATCTTTAATCTTCGCTTTTAGATACTCACACTCGGAAATGCTCAAATATTTTTGGCATTTCGCTCGCTTAATCGTATCTTTAATCTCCGCTTTTAGATACTCACACTCGGAAAAGCCTAAATAAATTTGTCTTTTCGCTCGCTTAATCGTATCTTTAAGCGATGCTTTTAGATACTCACACTCGGAAAAGCCTAAATAAATTTGTCTTTTCGCTCGCTTAATCGTATCTTTGCATGATGAATTTACTTGAAACGATACAATATCCTGCCGATTTGAGGAAGTTGAACGTCGCTCAGCTGCCCCAAGTCTGTCAAGAGCTGCGGGACTATATCATACAATCATTGGCTACCAACCCGGGCCATTTGGCATCGAGCCTCGGCGTGGTGGAACTGACCGTGGCCCTGCATTACGTATTCGACACTCCCAACGACCGTATCGTCTGGGATGTGGGACATCAGGCATACGGCCACAAGATCCTGACAGGCAGACGCGAACGATTCTCCACAAACCGGAAGTTGCACGGACTGAAGCCATTCCCCTCGCCCGAGGAGAGCGAATACGACACCTGCACCTGCGGCCATGCTTCGAACTCCATTTCCGTGGCACTGGGCATGGCTGTGGCTGAGCGACTCAAAGAGGACAAGGAACGAAAAGTGGTGGCGGTCATCGGCGACGGCAGCATGACCGGCGGACTGGCATTTGAGGGACTGAACAACGTGTCCAGCACAGCGAATGACATGCTCATCATCCTGAACGACAACGACATGTCAATCGACCGAAGCGTGGGCGGCATGGGCGAGTATTTGCACAAACTGCACACGAGTTCCACCTACAACAACCTGCGCGACCGGGCCGCCAAGACGCTCTATCGCTGGGGTGTGCTGAACGACGACCGCAAGGGGCGCGTGTTGCGTTTCAACAACGCCCTGAAATCGTTACTCACCAACCAGAGGAACCTGTTCGAAGGCCTGAACATTCGCTATTTCGGCCCCGAGGACGGGCACAATGTGGTGGAACTGGTGGGCACGCTTCAACGCATCCGCGACATGAAGGGGCCGAAGATGCTACATCTGCATACGGTCAAGGGCAAGGGCTTCGAGCCGGCCGAACGCGATGCCACGACTTGGCACGCCCCCGGCAAGTTCGACCCCGAAACGGGAAAGCGGGCAGAAGAACAGGAAAGACCAAAGTCGGCCGAAGAAAACGTGCTCTCCAAGAAGTGTGCCGAAGGCATGAGCCAGCCGCCCAAATTCCAGGACGTGTTCGGGGAGACGCTGTTGGAACTGGCCAAAGAAAACCCACGCATCGTGGGCGTGACACCAGCCATGCCGACGGGGTGCAGCATGTGCATCATGATGAAGGAAATGCCAGAGCGCACCTTCGATGTCGGCATTGCCGAAGGACATGCAGTCACGTTCTCGGCCGGACTGGCGCGCGAAGGAATGATGCCCTACTGCAACATCTATTCCTCCTTCGCCCAACGGGCTTACGACAACATAATCCACGATGTGGCCATCAGCCGGTTGCCCGTCGTATTGTGTCTGGACCGTGCCGGTCTGGTGGGCGAGGACGGCCCCACCCACCACGGAGCTTTCGACCTGGCCTTCCTGCGTCCGATTCCCAACCTGACCATCGCATCCCCCATGGACGAGAGAGAACTACGCCGACTGATGTACACGGCCCAACTGCCCGACCGCGGCCCGTTCGTCATCCGCTATCCGCGCGGAAAAGGCGTGCTCACGGATTGGCGCTGCCCATTGGAGGAAATCCCTGTGGGCAAGGGACGCAAATTGAGGGAAGGACATGGCGACACAGCGCTGCTCACTATCGGCCCCATCGGCAACGTGGCCGCCCAAGCCATTCAAGAATCAGGACTCGACGTGGCTCACTAAGACATGCGTTTCCTGAAACCGCTGGACGAGGACATCCTGAAAGAGGTCGGCGAACGCTTCCGCCGCATCGTCACCATCGAGGACGGAACCATCAAGGGAGGACTGGGTTCTGCCGTCCTGGAATGGATGGCCGAACACAATTTTCACCCACAGACTGTCCGCCTCGGGTTACCCGACCATTTCGTGGAACACGGAACCCCAGCCGAACTTTACAAAATCGTGGGACTGGACAAGGACAATATCATTCGGAATATACTATGAAAATCATCATCGCTGGTGCTGGAGCTGTAGGTTCCCATTTGGCTCAGCTTTTATCCAAGGACGACCAGGACATCGTGGTCATCGACGAAAGTCAGGCTAAGACCGATGCGCTGACAGATTCGGGCAATTACGATTTAATGAGCATCAACTTGCCCCCTACCAACATTGCGGCCATGAAGGAAGCCGGTGTCCAGCATGCCAACATCTTCATTGCAGTCACTCCCGACGAAAGCCGCAACCTCACCTGCTGCATGTTGGCCCACACACTCGGAGCCAAGAAGACCGTAGCCCGAGTTGACAATGCCGAATACGTGAAGCCCCAATACATGGAAATATTCCGTAGCATGGGCATCGACTCGCTCATCTACCCAGAAGTGTTGGCGGCTGAGGAAGTGCTGGAAGGACTGAAACACTCCTGGGTGAGACAATACTGGGAGATTCATGACGGAGCACTCATCATGATGGGCATCAAACTGCGCGACACGGCACGCATCTTCGACGTGCCCCTCCGCGACCTCTGTCCGCCCGATGCCCCCTACCACATCGTCACCGTCAAGCGAGACAACCAGACCATCATCCCCGGTGGTAACGATGTCTTGCAGCTGGGCGACATTGCGTACTTCGTCACGACGCTCAAGAACACCGCACTCATTCGCCGGCTGGTGGGAAAAGAGGAATACCCCGACGTGAAGAGCGTCATGGTGATGGGCGGCGGGCGCATCTCCGTGAACATGGCGCACCACAAGCCAGACTGGCTCAAGATGAAGATTGTGGAACAGAGCGAGGAGCGCTGCCACCAGCTGAACGACCTCCTGGAGAACGACGACATCATGGTCATCCACGGTGACGGGCGCGATACGGGAACACTCGTAGAGGAGGGCATCAAGAAATGCCAAGCCTTCGCCGCACTGACCCCTGAGACCGAGACCAACATCCTGGCCTGCCTGGCAGCCAAGCGGCTGGGGGTCCGGAAGACCGTTGCCCTCGTGGAAAACATGGACTATGTGGACATGGCCGAGAAACTGGACATCGGCACCATCATCAACAAGAAGACCATTGCCGCCAGCCACATCTATCAGATGATGCTCGACGCAGACGTCGCCACCATGAAGAGCCTGACCATCGCCAATGCCGACGTGGCAGAGTTCGTGGCACAGGAGGGGGCCCCCATCACCGAAAAGATGATTCGCGAGCTACGTTTCCCACAGGGTGTTACCCTCGGCGGACTGATTCGAGACAAAGTCGGTATGCCCATCAATGGTAGCACCCAGATTCAGCCAGGCGACAGCGTGGTGGTCTTTGCCATTGACGGCCTCATCAAGAAAATGGATTGTTTCTTCCGGAAACCCGAGGGAAACGTCATTTCACGCCTTATCAACCAACTGAGCTGAGAAAGCCCTCAGGTCTTCCCGCAGTTTCTGATAGGGCTGTGACATGCGGAATTTGACGCTTTTTCGCAGCATCTGGTCAATCGGGCACTGGCGGTGCTGGTAGCACGAAAGCTCGTTCTGCCGCTGTTGTTCGTGGACGGCATTCCGACGGATTTCAGCCTCGCGTTCCTTTCGCAGATGCGTGCAGATGGGGGCGAGCAAGGGAAGGACAACGTTTTCAAAGAGTGCATGTCCCTGCATGTAGAGATACGCAGTCTCCGGCGTGAGCCCCAGAGAGAGAAGTTCTTCCTGGAGCGGTTTATAGGTTTTCTTTCCCTGAGGATAGTGTTGTTGCATCCATGCAATTTTGCGGTTCACCGTGTGGCGAAGCTGTTCGAGCGACCTCTCCGGGTGAAACGGGTTCACGTTATTGAGTGATACGATTCCAGCAAAGTCCATCAACGTAAAACGCGAATAGCAGTCGTAACGGTAGACCCATACGCTCCAGACAAAGAGCGGCCAGATGATGCGGCTATACTCTTCCATGAAGACCTCAAGGTCAATCACTTCGCGGTCGTTGAGCGTTGCCATGACGCAGGCCTCATGCAGCCCGCGGGCGTAACACTGGTAATTCTCAATGGCGTAGACGTAGGTATGGAATACGTAAGGGTTGTTCAGTATCTCCTCCGATTGTGGAGTATGGCCCTGCATCAGATAGTAATAGTCGGCATCCACACACGCTATCAGATAATTCCCAAGGTTCTCCCCCAGTCGGTTGCCGATGGCATTTTTCTTTCCCCGCCGCAGGTCGGTCTGCGAAGGCAGCATCACCTCGAAGCTTAAATCCTCGGTCTCAAACTCATCGAGTACCGAGCGCCAGAAGAACACGTCGTCGTAGCTCTCCACGTAAGCCACCACCTTGCGCCGCGCAGTGTTGGGACGCAACCGATTGGCTGCCTCAATATAGCGGGACGATATGTTGTCTGTCAGACGCTTCCCCATCCTTCAATCCTCTACAATGATATCTTCCACATCGGACACGCAGTCTTGCCAGCCGGCCATAATCACGGCAGGACTGTGGGTGGTGAGGATGACCTGCACGTTGGGATTCAGGTCGAGCACGAGGGAGATGAGTCGCTGTTGCCATTCGAAGTGGAGCGATACCTCGGGTTCGTCCATGAAAAGCACATAGTGCTCGTGGTTCTGCACCAGCACCGTAAGCAGGATGATGAGCATCTGTTTCTCGCCCGACGAGAGCTGATAGGGTTCTATCACCTCGCCGTACTGCTGGAAGCGAATCTCGTTTTCGTCGCGTTTGATGGTCTTACCCGTGGGAGAGAACAAGTCGTCGACGATATTCTGGAAATGAGCCTTCTCCCCCACCATCTCTTGCGCCCGCTGCTGGGCTTCCTTGTCGCCCGAGGTCAGGAGGGCAATCATGCGGTTCGAGAGGTTCACCTGATAGTCCAGATAGCGGCGCTGGAGCATGTAGAGCTGCAGGTCCAGTTCCGTCTGCAACTTCAGGTCTGAGACCTTCGAAAGCAGTTCGCTGGAAACGACCGCACGATCGAACGACCGAATCACATCGAACTTCACGCCGTCCGCGTCTTCAGGACTGTACGTGATGGTCACGCCGTCCAGGCTCCGCTCCATGTCGCGGAACTCCAGCAGTTGCTTTACCACACGATTCAGGATGGTCGACTTCCCCACCCCGTTCACGCCGCTCAAGATGTTCACACCAGGCTGCAGGTTCCACACAACATGCCGGCGTCCGCTCCAGAGCGAGTCGATTTCTATCCGCTTGATGTAGTCTGCCGTCTTTTTCATGGTTATATGTGTTTCTCACGGCAAAGATAGGATTTCGGCACGAAATATACAAGTATCCGGGGGAGAAAAATTCTCCACGGAAGCTTTCAGCAGAATACATTCATCAGATTCCGCGTGGCCACATCCGGGCATACGGCTTCGTCAAGGGACATTCCGGCAGGCGTTATCTGAAGGACACGGGCAAAGCCTGCCTCCTCCAGTTCTTGACAGTCCGTCACCAGCCCGGCCACAAGCCAGACGGGCACCTGAAAGTCGCGGGCATGGCGAAGTACGGCCACGGGCAGTTTCCCCATCAGCGTCTGTCGGTCGGCGCGCCCCTCGCCCGTCACCACGAGGTCCGCTTCCTGCAGATGGGTGTCGAAGCAGGCCTTTTCAAACATCAGTTCCGCCCCCGAAAGCCGCTTTGCCCCGAAGAACTGCATCAGGGCATAGCCTGCGCCGCCTGCCGCTCCCGCCCCTGGCAAGCGACTGCAATCATGCCCGTATTGTCGCGCATTGGCCGCCGCAAAGGCACAGGCACGCCGTTCCAGTTCGTCAACCATCTCCGTCGGCGACGCCATGTCGTGGGGCGACATCTTTTGCGGGGCAAACACGCGAGCCGCCCCCTGCGGCCCGCAGAGCGGATTGTCGACATCGGTGGCAATAGAGAATACGGTTTCGTGTCTCAAGCGGGCCACCCCATCCTCCCCCAGTTCGTCCGACAAAGCCTGTAACATCCCCCTTCCGCAGTCGTTCGTCGCACTGCCGCCCAGCCCCACGTATATCTCGTTCGCCCCTCGGCGTGCGGCGTCGGCGATGAGTTGTCCCGTACCGTAACTGGATGCCGTGAGGGGGTTGCGCTCTTCGGGCTTCAGCAGACAAAGGCCGCTGGCCTGCGCCATCTCGACATAGGCCGTCCGCTCTCGCAGAAGGTATCGGGCACGGACAAGGTGCATCCGGGGATTGCGGACCATGATTTCTATCAGTTCGCCCCCGACCGCCGCCTCCATGGCCTCCAGGAAGCCTTCGCCCCCGTCACTCACAGGTATGCAGACAATCTCAGCCTCGGGGAACCTCCGGCGAAGGCCTTCCCGAGCCGCATGGTTAGCCGCCTCGGACGAGAGGCACCCTTTCAGCGAGTCTATGGCGACAAGGATTTTCACAGCACCGTCACCTTCTTGATATAGACCTCCCTGAGGGGGCGTTCCAGTTCGTCGGTGGGTGTCTTTGCGATTTTCTCCACCACGGGCATGCCCTCCGTCACCTGTCCGAAGATGGTGTACTCCCCGTCGAGGTGGGGACATCCGCCCTCGGTCGTGTAGACGCGCTTCTGCACGTCGTTGAAGCGCCGGGGAGGATTGGCGGCCACTTCGTTCTCCGCGGCCACCAGTATGCTGTCCTGCAAGTCGTCGTAGGCTTGTTCGTTGGTCTTCTCCAGACGGGCCAGACGGTCGGCATGCTCGTCCTGCAACTTTCGCCAGCGGGCATTCACGGCCTCGGTGCAGAGCGTCTGGTAAAACTCGCTGAGCGACGTAGCCGTGTATTTCTCCCCCGTGACGATGTACCACTGGGTCGACGAACTGGCCTTCCGCGGGTTGCGGTCATCGGGCTGACGAGCAGCAGCCAGCATCCCCGGGCGATGGATGTATTTCGGGAAACGAATCTCCTGGGGCACGGTGTAGTTCAGGGCGGCGGTGTCGGCCGTCACGGCCTGATGCCCCGGGCGCAACGTCGGGTCGCCCGTCTGAATCATCAGGTCCGGCACGATGCGATGCCACATCACCCCGTCGTAGACTCCCTCCCGGGCCAGTTTGATGAAGTTGTCCCGATGCAAGGGCGTGTCGTTGAAGAGTTTCACCTTGATGTTGCCCACCGAGGTCTCGATGAGCACCTCCGTCTCCCCTTCCCCCTTCTCGCCACAGGCGGCCAAAAGCAGGAGCGAAAGTAAAAAAACGAACGATTTCTTCATAATCTCTGAATCCTTTTGGGCAAATATACGACAAATTATTCACAAAAGCCACATTTCCCCCGCGATTGTTTGACAAAAAGTAGGAAACAGCAAGTTTACTAATAAAGAAAAATATTTACAAACAAGGAGCATTGGAGGACAAAGAGCAGCGACCCGTCCCGAAGAACCATGCAAAACATCTAAATACCAACAACTTAGCACCGTCAGGATTCATTTTCCGCTTCGCCATCAAAATAAGATTAGTATGCTTACGGCGATAAGATTAGTATGCTTAGGCGGATAACCTTACGTGAGTTCGGGATAAGAAAAAGTTTCTTAAAAAGTTGGTAATCATAGAATATTTTCGTATCTTTATGGTTGTAAATCAAATAAATAAAAGAGACGAAATCCTATGATTACCGAAGACAAAGTTATTGAAATTTTCTGT
>JAFTEX010000101.1 GCA_017453445.1 Bacteroidaceae bacterium | reverse complement strand
GTTCCTCAGCATACTTGGTAGGATGCAGCTCGAGGAAGGCCTGGCCGAAGCAAGCGGAGAAGGTAGGTGTGGGCTCGGTGATACCGCGCTCTGTTCCGGCGAGCTTTGCGGTGAAACCGCTGAGGAAGTAGTACTTCGTCTGCTCGGGAGTCAGGATGCTGACGGGAGGCAGCACTCCGAAGGCGTCGGCGCTGAGGAAGATGACGTTCTTGGCATCGGGACCGGCGCTCTTGCCGTTCACCTTCTGGGCTATCTTCTCGATGTGGTTGATGGGATACGATACGCGGGTGTTCTCGGTAACGCTCTTGTCGGCAAAGTCAATCTTGCCCTCGGCGTCAACCGTTACGTTCTCCAGCAGGGCGTCGCGGCGAATGGCGTTGTAGATGTCGGGTTCGCTCTCCTTGTCCAGGTTGATGACCTTGGCATAGCAGCCGCCTTCGAGGTTGAATACGCCTTCATCGTCCCATCCGTGCTCGTCGTCGCCGATGAGCAGACGCTTCGGGTCGGTCGAAAGAGTAGTCTTACCCGTGCCGGACAGACCGAAGAAGATGGCCGTGTTCTTGCCTTCCATGTCGGTGTTGGCAGAGCAGTGCATCGAAGCGATGCCCTGGAGGGGCAGGTAATAGTTCTGCATCGAGAACATACCCTTCTTCATTTCGCCGCCGTACCACGTGTTGATGATGCACTGTTCGCGGGTCGTCGTGTTGAAGGCTACGCAGGTTTCCGAGTTCAGGCCCAGTTCCTTTTAGTTCTCAACCTTGGCCTTCGAAGCGTTGTAGATAACGAAGTTGGGCTCGAAGTTCTTGAGTTCCTCCTCGGTGGGCTGGATGAACATGTTCTTCACGAAGTGGGCCTGCCAGGCAACCTCCACGATGAAGCGCACGGCCAGGCGGGTAGCCTCGTTGGCACCGCAGAAAGCGTCGACCACATACAACTGCTTGTTGCAGAGTTCCTTGATGGCGATGTCCTTCACCTTGGCCCAGACCTCCTCCGACATGGGGTGGTTGTCGTTCTTATACTCCTCGGTGGTCCACCATACCTTGTCGTGGCTCTGGGCGTCGTCCACGATGTACTTGTCCTTGGGGCTACGGCCCGTGTAGATACCGGTCATCACGTTCACGGCGTTCAGTTCGGTGTTCACGCCCTTGTCATAGCCAGTCAGTTCGGCCTTGGTCTCCTCCTTAAAGAGGAACTCATACGAGGGATTGTGGGCAATCACGGTCGAACCCGTGATGCCATACTTGGTTAAATCTAAGTTTGCCATGTGTTTTGAGTTGATTATTTAATTATTTAATGGTTTTGTCCTTTCTCGCACATGCCTTCTTTTAGGCGGTACAAAAGTAGTAAAAATTTGCGAGATATGAAACACGAAACACGTTTTTTTATGCCGCACGACACGTTATTTTCGTCAATTCCCGTGTTTTGAAAAGTCGGGGTTACAATTTCAAATCAATTCATCATCGGGTGTCCTTCCTTTTATATATCGGAAGGGGATTCCCCGTGCTCGCCTGCCCGGGTCCCCCTCCCTAAAGCCCGAGCCCAATCGACGGGAAGAAGGCGGAAGAGTCGGGCAGGCGTTTGCGGCCTTTCGGGGCCTACGGCCAGAAAAGTCGGGGAAATGTTTGCATTTTCACGCACTTAATCGTAACTTTGTATCACCAATGTTGAAGACGAACCCTATAAATCACGATACGATGAAAGTTATCAATCTCTCGGAACAGAGCTCCATAATCAACCAGTATCTGGCTGAAATCCGCGACAAGAGTTACCAACGGAACCGTGAGCTCTTCCGCAACAACATACGCCGCATCGGCGAGGCTATGGCCTACGAAATCTCAAGGACACTGAACTACCGCCCCAAAACAGTAACGACTCCGATGGGCTCCGCCGAGGTGATGCGGGTCAAAGACAACCTGCTGCTGGCCACCGTGCTGCGAGCCGGGCTGCCCTTCCACGAGGGATTCCTCCACGTCTTCGACCATGCCGACAGCGCTTTCGTGTCGGCCTTCCGCATGTACACCAACCGGGAGCACACCGAAGTGGGCATACATACGGAGTACATAGCCTCACCATCGGTCAAGGGAAAGACGCTCATCATCGTGGACCCCATGCTGGCCACGGGCGGAAGCATGGTGGCTGCCTACGAAGCCCTGCTGAATACGGGGCGACCCGCAGGGATTCACATCGCATGCGTCATAGGAACGCCCGAAGGCATCGAGATGTTGCGAGCGAACGTAGCGGAGGATGTCACACTTTGGTGTGCCGCTATCGACCCGGGCATGAACGAACACAAGTACATCGTCCCGGGGTTCGGCGACTGCGGCGACCTTTGCTACGGCGAAAAACTATAGATTTTCCGGGCATTCGAGACGGGCAAGCAGGTTGGCTGCGGCACGTCGCACATGCAGACTGGGACTGGACTGGAGCGAACTGGCCTGGTCCAGTGCTTCCTGTCGGCTGCGCTCGTTGAGCACAGCCCCACGGATGAGTAGCCGCCCGAGGAGCAGGAGGCCGCAGAGTTGCAAGGTATCGCGCTCCGAAGCCATCCACTGGAAGGCCATTTCCGGTGCGTAAGGCAGCCGGGAGAAGAGCAGGAGCGTCGTGGCCTGCGCTATCTCGGCATTGGGAATCTGCCCGGCCCAGATGTCGGCCAGGTCGGGAAGGAAGCGGTCGACGGGCATGAGCATGGCAGCCAGAATCTTGCTTTCGCGCACGTTTTCGTGCCAAAGCTGCTGAGCCACCTCGTGACTGGGCATGAACTCGTCGGCAATCTGGCGCAGACGGGGCAGTTCGACGCCGAAATTGACATGGTAGGCCAGCCCCCCCTCACGCATTTTCTGCGAGGCAACGCCGTTCATGTTGGCCCGCAGTTCCTTCTTGATTTCTCTCAGGACGTCAGCCGTATGCTGTGCGGACGGCTGCGAATAGTCGCGGCTGTAGCGTAGCATCTGCTTGTCATATTCCTCGCCATAGTCGAGCCGGATGTCCGTTATGCGGCCCTCCATGTCACGGAGGGGGACGTATCGCGGATTGATGAATCCCTTGTAAGGTGCCAGGTCGAGGGCCTCGTAACGGCGGCGCACCTCGGCATGAAGCACGGGGTCGACCCTGACTCCATAGTCCTCCACCAGCCGGCGTGCCGCCTCAAAGTCGCCCTCGCTCTTGATGCGCTGCACCTCGGCCAGCAGGCAAGCCACCCCGCGGCGCAGGGCGGCATAGTCGGAAATGCGCAGGAAGGTACGGGCCTCGTCCTGCCCTTCGCGCACGGTCTGCACCAGTTCCATGGCCCCCTCGGCATGAGCCAGGAGCCAACGGGCGATGAGTGCGCGGTTGCGCATGTGGGCTTCCTCAGTCTGTTGCCCCGGCTCGATGCGCACGAGCTGGGTGAGAAGGCCGTTCATCAGGTAGCTGTAGTACTGGGCCTTATAGGCTTCCAGGTCGGGGACGAGTCCGAGTTCGAGCATCTTCGGGTCGGCGATGTAATAGAGTGCGAAGAGGTCGGCACGCGCCTCTTCGAGGGTGCTGCCATAGACTCCGAGTGCGTCGGGGGCGGTGTCGGGCAGCAAGCGGCCGCTGCCATGGCCGAGACACTCGTGGAGGTCGGTGTGGAGGTCGTCGAGTGCATCCTCATACTTGTCCAGAAGTCCGAGGGTCGGCGGGTCGATGACGAACTCTTCCCGGAAGCCATTGCCGCGAGCGGCCTTGGCGTAAGCCTCGGTCAGGTTGCCGATGGTCACGCTCTTGCTGCCATATTCCTGACGCACCCAGTTGCTGTTGGGCAGGTTGATGCCGATGGCACTGGCGGGATAGAGGTCGCCGCCGAGTATGGCCGCCTTCACCACCTTGGCCGAAACGCCCCGGCACTCCGCCTTGCGGAACTGGGGTGCCACAGGGGAGTGGTCCTCGAACCACTGTGCGTGGCTGCTGAGCCGCTCGGTCCGGGCGGTGGCCTCCCGGTCGGTGAGGTTGACATACCCTTCCCAGGAGGCCTTCAGCCCCAGCGGGTCGCCGTAGACTTCGGTGAAACCGTTGGTGAAGTCCACGTCGCCCCCGGTCTGCTGCACCCAAAGGATAGTGTACTCGTCGAAGGTATGGAGGTCGCCGGAGGTGTAGAAGTCGACCAAAGTCGATATCACAGCGCGCTGGGCCTCGCTTTCGCAGACGTCCATTGCCTGGCGAAGCCAGTAGACGATGCGCTCGATGTATTCCCCATACATGCCGCCGACCTTCCAGACTCGCTCGTGGAGGCGGCCCTCGTCATCGTGCTCAAGGCGGCTGTTCAGCCCGAGCATGGGCGGGCAGGAACGGGGATTCCCGGCGGCCGCGTGGTCGGCATCGGCCTTCAGCCGGGCATAGAAGTCCTCGGCCTCACGCTGGGTGACGTCGGGGGCATAGTAGTTCATCGCAGAGGTCTGGAGGAGGTCTTCCCCCTCCGCCTGGTTGACCCGCTTGGGAAGAAAGGTGGGGTCGAAGAGGAGGCGCAGAAGCGTCTCGTCCGCCGGGCAGCCGAGCCGCCCGAGAGCCGCCCGAAGGAACGACTCGCTGAAGGCGGGACGGAACTTGTCCGTCGAGTAGTGGTGGTGGACTCCATTGGCAAACCAGACACGCTTCACGTAGACCTTGAAGGCCTCATACTCTTTCTGCGTCTGGGGGTCTTCCGCCTTCAGGTCTCCCCTTTCGTAGGCCTGGTAGACGGTCTCAAGCATCCGGCGGAGGGAAAGATTGTAGCGGCAGTTCTGGTCCCACAGGATGTCGCGCCCGGAAAGGGCAGCCTCGCTCAGGTAATAGACGAGGAGCTTCTGGCGCAACGGCAGGTGCTCAAAGCCCTGCACCCTGTAGCGAAGCATCTGGATATCGGCAAAACGCTCGCCGGCATACCAGTCGGGTGCTACAGAGGAATCGGCAATCTGACGTCCCACCGTGTTACTTCTTTAAGTTCTTTTCGAGTTGCTGTCTGCGATATTCGCGGGGAGTCATGTCCTTGACCCGAAAAAATGCCGCATAGAACGACTGGCGATTGGAGAAACCGACCATTTGTCCGATTTCGGCTATCGTCTTGTCCAGATAGCGATGGTCTATGAGCATGTACAAAGCCTCACGGATGCGGTACTCATTGATTAGGCCGGAATAGTTCTGCTGGAAGCGCAAGTTGATGACGGCACTGATGTATCGCGTGTTGGTTTCCAACTCGGCGGCCAGTTTCTTGGCCGAATAGTCGGGGTCGCGATATTTCTTCTCGGTCACAAGTTTGTGAAGAATCTTCTCGTAGAGTTCGTCGACCAGCTCGGCACGCAGCAACATTCGGTAGGAGGCATCCTTCTCCTTTTTCTCAGAGATGTTATACTTTGGCATGATTTCAAGGTTTTGACGCTACAAATGTAAACATTTTTTTCGAGCCTGCAAACCTTTTTTCCCTTTTTTATACGAAGAAACCGCACACGTCCGTCCGCGGCGGTGTAAATCATTGCTCACTTCAGCAGTGAGGCCATTTCCTTGGGGTCGGCTCCGTAGCGGATGGCCATCTGCGTGTCCTGGCGTGCCAGTTTCCGCTTCTTCATGTCCAGATAGAGCGTGGCCCGGCTGACATAGAAGTCGGCATTCGTAGGCTCCAGCTCGATGGCCCGGGAAAGGTCGCGGAGGGCTTGCTCGTATTGTTTGCGTTGCTGCTCCATGCCCCCCCGGATGGCATACAGAAGAGCGTGGTGAGGATAGAGGTCGACGAGGGCATTTATCTGCTCCATGGCCTCGCGCGGACGGCCCGAACGGTCGTTGAGCAGGATGAGCCCGACGTAGGCCTTCTCGTTCAGGGGGTCGATGCGCAGTATGGCCTCATAGTCCTGCCGGGCACGTTTGGCATCGCGCATCCCGGAATAGATGTGGGCACGCATGAACAGAGCCTCCATGTGTTCGGGCTGCTGGTCGAGCACGTCGGTATAGTCGCTCAGGGCATGTCCCTCGTTGCCCATGCGATAGTACAGGGCAGCCCGGTCGAGACGCAGTTCCAAGTTTAGCGGACTGAGGTTGAGTCCCGAGGTATAGCTCTCCAGCGCCTCCTCTCCCCTGCCCTGCCGTTCCTGAATCTGTCCGAGATAGCGGAAGAGAAGATAATTGGAAGGGTGAGAGGGTTCACGCCGCATGGCCTCGCGGAAACAGTCTTCGGCCTGTGCCATGCTGTCGAGAGCCAGGGCATCCATCCCTTGACGGACGAGGGCATTGTAGGCCTCCTGCGCCACGGCCTCGCGCGCGCATAATAATATAATAAGGTATAAAGCCGCCCGCAGGATACGGCAAGCGATGGGGGAAGTCAGTTTCATCTCGGTGTACAGATATAGTCAAACGTGGGGCAAAGGTACGAATAAAACGGGAGATGCGCAAGGAGTCGGGTGTTATAAAAGATTAAAGCCGCCGGCAATGCCACAAAGTTTCCGTGCAATGGATGTCGCAGTTTCACAATTATTTGCTAACTTTGTAGTCGAAAACGAATCACATGCATCGTAAATCCATGAGAAGAATTGCTTCCGCCCTGGCGCTGTGCCTGCTCGTTTGCATGACGGCCCAGGCTGTACTGAGAGAGAAGGACCTTGCCCGCACGCTGGGCGTGCTGCGAGCCGAACTGGCTGCCGACTACAACCGCCAACAGATGTTCATGCAGATGTACGAACAACAGGGGGCACGGCAACACGAGCAACTGGTCTCGTACATGAACCGTTGCGAACAGATTGGGCTGATGCTCTATTCACAATCAGCGGACAACACCTTCGACATGGCATACGCCTGCCAGCAAGCCGTGGACCTGTTCCGCGAGGTGAACGACCCAAGCAACCGCTTCCATGCCTACGGCAAGGCCATCACGAAGATAAAGAGCGAGATTGAACGCTACGATGCCCTCATCGCCTCGCTGAAGAGCATTCCGCCCGTGGAAGAGGGCGACGAGGAGTTGCTCACCGAGAGCGACAGCATATTGCTGTCGGCCATCGACTCACTTGAGGCCAAGCGTGACTCGCTGGACGGCGAAGGAAAGCCGGCCATGCCACTGATGCCCCAGGAACAAGAGGAGCTGAACCGAGAGCCGCTCTACCTTTCGGGACAACAGTTGCAGGACAGAAAGGCATGTCTGGAATACGCACAGACGATGCGCGACAACATGCAGACCTTCCTCGAAGCCCTGGAAGCCGAGAGTTCTTACTACCAGAGTGTGAAGGAAAAGGTGGGAGGGCTGAACCGCTTTGCCCAAAAACAATACAAGCGGCTGCAGGACAACATCTTCAAGGAAGGCGGCGCAAACTACTTCTCCGTGCTGGGCAGCCTGCCGCGCTACATCGTACAGGCCCACCACTCGGTGCGGAGCAAGTACAAGCCCTTCAAGCAACACGAGCAGGGTTACTCGGAGTGGCGAGGCGTGTCGGTACTGTTCATCAGCATCTTCGTCACGGTCTACCTCTCACTGGCCCTGCTCATCGCATACTGCATACTGCGGTGGCTCAGCCCGAAACGCTGGCGACGCAACCTGAGCAAAACCAGGAGACAGATGCTGACATGGATTGTCGGCACGGCCCTCTTCGCCGTCTATGTGATGGGAGTCCACAAGTTCGTACAGCGCAACTACATACAAATGGGCACCGGCCTCATCATGAACTTCGCCTGGCTGCTTGAGATTGTGCTACTCTCGCTGTATATCCGCCTCAAGGGGAAGATTATGACACACGCCGCACTCGTCTACATGCCCCTCATCGTGCTCTCCTTCATCGTCATCATGTTCCGCATCATTCTGGTACCCAACAGCATACTCAACCTCATCTTCCCGCCGATTCTGCTCGTCTTCGTGCTGTGGCAACTGCGCATGGCCAAGCGCCACAGCGACGAACTGCCCATGCAAGACGTCATCTACACCAACGTGACCTCGACGGCCATGCTCGTCAGCTGCGTGGTGGCATGGGCGGGCTACACCTTCATGGCCGTGCAGATTATCGTATGGTGGATGTTCCAATTGGCCGCCATCACCACCATCACCTGCGTCTACGACCTGATGAAGCGATACGAAGAGAACAAACTGGCCCGACGCATTCTGGCCGCTTCCGGCCAGGAGGAGGCAAAGACCGTGAAGGATATCCGCAAGGAAATGGCGGAAGGCCTGCACATCACCCGCACCTGGGCCTACGACTTCGTCAACCGCACCCTAGTGCCCATCCTGGCCGTACTCTCCGTGCTGGTGAGCATCTACTGGGCTGCGGAGGTCTTCGAAATGACAAGTGTCTGCCAAAAGGCTTTCTTCCGCAACTTCATCGACCAGAAAGACCTCATACAGATATCGCTCTTCAAGCTCTGCCTCGTGGCAGCCCTGGGCTTCCTCTTCGGCTACATCAACTATGCCGTGCGAAGTTTCTATGCCCACTACCGCCGGCTGACCACGCCGCCCGACGAGGTGCTGAACCTGACGCTGGCGCGAAACGTCATCGCCATCATCGCGTGGGGGCTCTACTTCATCATCGTCCTCGTCATACTCAACGTACCCAAGTCGGGCATCAGCATCGTCACCGCCGGTCTGGCCACGGGTCTCGGTTTCGCCATGCAGGAACTTATCGAGAACTTCTTCTACGGCATCTCGCTCATGGCCGGGCGACTGCGCGTGGGCGACTACATCGAGGTGGCCGACGTCATGGGCAAGGTGGAGAGCATCACCTACCAAAGCACACAGATCACGACGGCAGACGGTTGCGTCATCTCCTTCCTTAACAAGGACCTCCTGGGGAAGAACTTCAAGAACATGACGCGCAACCACAACTACGAACTCATCAGCATCCCCGTGGGCGTGGCCTACGGGACGAACATCGACCAGGTGCGTCAGATACTTTCCGATGCCCTTGCCCCCCTGTGCCAGCAGAAGAATCCGGACGGACAGCCCCTGACCGACCCCGAACGCCCCCTGAATATCCGTTTCGCTGACTTTGGAGCCAGCAGCGTCGACCTGAAGGTTTTCTTCTGGGGCCTCGTTTCGGATCGCTACGGCCTGATGGCACTTGCAAAGGAAACCATCTACAATGCCCTCAACGAGCACCACATTGAGATTCCCTTCCCGCAGCGAGACGTACACATCATCCAGTAGCCACACAGCCACTTGCCGCATCGTCTCCCGATGTCGCACCGCACAGAAGCCATGAACCGCATGCTATTCGCCGCCCTAAGCGGCATCTCCAGTCTCTCCGCATGGGCGCAGCAACGCCCCAACGTTCTCATCATCGTGGCCGACGACCTCGGCTACGGCGATGTCAGTGCCTACGGGAGCCGAACCATCCAGACCCCGAACATCGACCGGCTGGCACGCGGCGGGGTGTGCCTCACCAACGGACATGCCGCCTCCGCCACGTCTACACCCAGCCGCTACGGGCTGCTCACGGGCATGTACCCCTGGCGGAAGAAAACCCACATTCTGCCGGGCGACGCACCGCTCATCATCGACGAGGGGCAGTTCACCATAGCCCGCCTCTTCCAACAGGCCGGCTATCGCACAGGAGCCATAGGGAAATGGCATCTGGGCCTCGGGCGGGGGAAGGTGGACTGGAACCACACCATCAAGCCCGGCCCGAACGAAATCGGGTTCGACTACTCCTGCATCCTGCCGGCCACCGTAGACCGTGTGCCTTGTGTCTACGTGGAGAACGGCAACGTACTGGGACTCGACCCCGACGACCCCATAGAGGTAAGCTACAAGAAGAACTTCGAAGGGCAGCCCACGGCCCTCACCCATCCCGAACTCGTCACGAAAGTCACGTGGTCGCACGGCCACAACAATACCGTCATCAACGGCATTCCCCGCATCGGTTTCATGCGCGGCGGGAAGGCGGCCCTATGGAAGGACGAGGACATGGCCGACTTCCTTGTCGGCAAGGTCAAGGACTTCATCGAAAGCCACGACGGAAGCCAGCCCTTCTTCCTCTACTACGGTCTGCACGAGCCGCACGTGCCGCGCATCCCCCACCCACGTTTCGAGGGGAGCACGACGATGGGGCCCCGTGGCGATGTCATTGCGGAGGCCGACTGGTGCGTAGGCGAGGTGCTCCGCAAACTGCAGGAAAAAGGCATCCTCGACAACACGATTGTCATCTTCACCAGCGACAACGGTCCCGTGCTTGACGACGGCTATCGCGACCAGGCCGCAGAACTGGTGGGCCACCACGACATGAACGGAGGCTACCGAGGCGGCAAGTACAGCCTCTTCGAGGCGGGAACGCGCGTCCCCTTCTTCGTCTACTGGCAGGGACACATCCGCCCCGTCACCTCCAATGCGCTGGTGGCTCAGCAAGACCTCCTCGCCTCCTTTGCCCACATGCTCAGCCAACCCGTCCCCGACGGACTGGACTCCGAGAACCATCTCAGCGCCTTCCTGGGCAAGTCGAAGCGGGGACGCAAGGGGATGGTGACAGAGGCCGTCGGCCGATTGGCCTACCGGACGAAGGACTATGCACTGCTGCCTGCCTACAAGGGTGCCAAGCGCAACATCACGGGCAACGAAATGGGCATTGTCGACACGCTGTCCCTCTTTGACCTCAAGACCGACTCCATGCAGCAGCACAACGTCATCCGCCGCCATCCCAAATTGGCCCGCCGGATGCAAGATGCGATGGAACGGGCCATAAAGGGTACGCCCAACGATAGCCACTAAGCGCACCCTCATCAGATTCTGCTACACACAAGAAGAAATATCCGCAAGCACGATAGTATTGCGGGCATTGGCACAATGGTGTTACGGACATTAGCACTATAGTATTGCCGCAGCTCCTGCAATACTATCTTTGGGAGCGGTACAATGCTATCGCAAGAATGGTGGCTACCCGATGCAGGAATACAGAAAAAGCGTTGCGCCCGGCCTTACGACCCGACGCAACGCTCTATCATACACTACGGATTATTTCAACAGAACTTTCTTGCCATTCACCACATAGACCCCTGCGTGGACGGGACGAGTATTGAGCCGCACGCCGTTAAGCGTGTAGATGTCCGCCCCGTCGAGTTCCGTTGCACGGAGGCTCACGATGCCGACAGGGGCAGGAGCCACGACGAGGATGCCCTCGGAAAGCCGGCTGGTGTCCCACTGGTAGCCATGCTCGGCGTTGGCCGGGCAAAGGTCCAGCTGCAAGGTGCTGCCCAACGTGATGGACGAGGCTTCAAAGATTTGTAACTCATCGCCGACCTCCAGGGCCAGCCCTTCCTTACCGCGCACCACAAGGGTCCCGTTGAGCGTGAGCTTACCAATGCCCGTGAACTTGCCAAAGACGCTCTTGGTGCTGATGTAGGTCTGTGCCGTTCCGCTCACCGTCAAATTGCCGCCGCCGAAGTTCAGGTTGCCTTGGGCGTTGGTTTCCGTAACTCCGCTTCGGATGGTACCGCCGCTGGCCACCGTCGTGGCCGTGTTGCCCAAGGTGCCCCTACCGCTCAAGACGGCTCCTTTGGCAACGTTCAGCGTGCTGGTTCCCAGCATGATGTCGGACTTTGCACTATTCAGGCAGAGCTCGCCGCCATTCACGCGGCAGGCTCCCGAGAAGTTGCCCGTACCCGTGAAAGTCATCTTGCAGGTGCCGACCTTATTGAAGAGGGTCTTGTTCGAACCGCCGCCGTCGGCAAAACTGCCAGCAAAGGTGAAGTCGTGGCCGTCGGAGTTGCCGATGTTCCACGTATTGTTGCCGCTTACGCCATTCTGATTCTGGAAGTTGGAGATAGGATGGTTCAGCGAACCGCTTCCCGTCACGGCACCGAGGGTCATGGCCTTTGCCACGTTCGTCACACCGCAACCGGCAGCAATGTCAAGTGTGCCGTGAGGCATACCCGACGTGCAGTCGAAGGGCAGCCAGATGTCTTTGGTGGTGTGCTTGACGGTTCCCTCGAACTTCGACCAGTCGCCCGAGATGCGCACACGGCTGACGGTGTTGCGCGGGATGACGGTCAGCGTGCCCTCGCCCGTCAGTTTGTTGGTGTAGTTCGTATAGTAGGTGTTGCTCAGATACCACGTACCCGACTTGCCCTTGGGCACTTCGATGGTGTGGGTCGTAGACTGTGAGTCGTCGTAGAGCGTGCCGCCCTGGAACTCGACGGCCTGGGCTGCATTGCCGTTGCGCTCGGCCACTGCCCCCTGGGCTATTACCATGCGGCTCAGCGAACTATTGGTTGCGAAACACAACAGCGTGCCGGTTCCCTTCTTGGTGAGCAGGGTGCCGATGATGGCCTTGTCGGCTCCGAAATCGGCCGAGTTATTGATGACACCGCCCTCTTCAGTGCGCACACGGATGGGTGTTCCCGTGGTGACGGCAGCCGTGGTCTGGAGCGTGGCCCCGTTCTCGATGATGAACTTCTGTGTGGAAGCGTTCACGGCACCCAGGTTGCCGTAGGCCTTGGTCTCGTTGCTCAAGGTGCTCACCTTGACCGTTCCGCCGCTGATGATGGTGGCTCCCTTATAAGTATTGTCGTTGGATATGGTCAGCGAACCCGTGCCACGCTTCACTAGCGACGCATTGCCCGTGAGCGAGCCCGTACCGCTGAAGGTGTAGGCCTTCGAACTGTTGACGATGACGGTGTCGGGGTCGAGTTCGCCTGTCAGAGCCACCGTGAACTTCTTGGCGGCATCGTCGAAGATGACCTTGTCGCCCGTCACGAAGATGTCGCTCTCGCCCTCTATGCTTTGGAAGTTCTCGGCATCGGCGTAGTTCCACGTCGTGCTGTTCGCACCCGTCCAATACACCGTGGCCGGGTCGCGGATGCCCTCTACCACGAGATAGAGTTTCCCGTCCTCCAAGCTGAGAGTAGCCTTCTGACTGGCGATGCCTTCTATCTTGATATTGCTCAGATTGCCCTTCAGGGTCTCCACCTCGCCCAACAGGTAGCGGCCCGTTGCCAGTTGCGAAGAACCGTCGGCACCGTGTACGGCCACCTCAAGCACAGGAGTCAGATAATTGGGCCCATATTGCTGCCAGACGGCCGTCGTCTTGGCATCGATGCTGAGCACTTTGGTGTTCACCTGGTCGGCAGCGAGGCCGTCGCTATACAAGTCGAGCACCAGGCGCGAACCAAAACCGAGCGTGAGTGAGTCGGTCGTGATGGTGCCCTTCGAATTCTCGCCGCCCGGACGGACGGCCGAGCCGTAGTCGGCCTTGATGGCGCGGAACGTGCCACCGCCGGAGTTGAGTGTCGTGTGACGATTGAGCCAGAGCGTGCTCTTCTTCAGCGTGCCGTCGAAGTTCAAGGTTCCGGCCCAGACGTTGGTCGGCCCCGTGTACGTCATGTCCACCTTCGGGAGCACGAGCACACCGTCGCCCTGCTTGGCCAGCGTCATGCCGCCCGTGAAGGCTCCGCCCTCCGCGGTGCAGGTGTAATAGGTATAGTTGATGACTGCCGTGCCGTCGGTCTTCGGGCTGTTGGTGCCCTGTACCCACGAGGGAACATTGAACGTGGCCACACTGGGGCTGGCCCCGTCCTGTATGGTTATCTTCGTATCGTTGGTCTCGCAGACAATGACGTGCTGACCGTTGTTAGCCGAAGAGATGGTGCCGCCGTTCTTGATTTCCGTGCGGCCCGTCATGGTGTATGGGGGCGGTGCCACGGTGATACCTTCCAGTTGACCGAGGAAGAAACTGGTGTGGGGCGGTTGGTTGTAGCCCACGCACTGCCAGACCATGGCATTGCGATACTGGTGGTCGTGCCACAGCGTCGGGATGCGGTATTGAGTATAGATGGGGGTGGAATAGATGCGGACGTAAGCATTGTCGCCCGTGCGCACTACGATTTCCTCGCGCCAATCGCCGAAGATGTCGGCCAGGGCGCAGGGATTGTTCTTCGAGTCATTGTTGAGTTTGCAGCCGCTTGACTGGAACACGCGCCCGCCCGTCGTGGTCCAGACGACGGCTTCGCGCTCGGTACCGGGGCTGTCAAGTATGCCTTCGACGAGGTCGCCCGTCCAGTAGATGCGCTGGTTCAGGTGGCTCCAGTAGAGGCCGTCGTTGGTTCCGCCTGTGCTGGGCACGCCGCTGCCCGTCAGTTCCTTGTCGGTCACACTGCTGATAAGGCCGGTATTGACACTGCGCCCCATGCAGCCGGGGAAGGCATTGGAGAAGTTGCCCATCAGGGCGCGACCGTCGTCGGCCGTACCTTTCGAACGGTAATAAATCTTCGAGGTCGTAGCGTTGCGGTAGTTCATATTGGGTTCGTCCTCGTTGCAGGCAAAGAACTCCAGCCCCTTGCGGTAGGGGTCGAAGTCGCCGCAGTGCTGTGCGTCGCCGTGGCCGAGGCCCGTCGTGGAGAGTCCCTTGCCATTGTCGTCGATGACCATCGAGCCGAAGACAATCTCGTCGCGCCCGTCCTCGTCGACATCGGCAATGCCAAAGTTGTGGTAGCCATTGCCAAACCAGGGGTCGCTCCAGCCGCCGTTGTTAGACCAGCGCCAGCGTTCGCTCACCTTGTGCGTAACGGGGTCCACATCCAGGGCCACCATCTTGTGACGTGTGTAGCAGCCGCGCCCAAGGAAGATACTGGGGTGACGACCGTCGAGGAAGGGGGCACCAAAGTAGTGCTTGCAAGAGCGGTGGCCTGTGTCGTTCTTGCCCCACGCCACTCCATAGTCCGTCTCGCCATTCTCAAAGCGTGCCAACGGATAATTTATCCAAGGTTTCGAGGCATTGCCGCTCAAGTTGTAGAGTTCACCTGTCAGACCGTTGATGTAGAGGAGGTATTCGTTTCCGTTGCGAGTGTACTCGTCGCGCGGAGCCACGTAGGACATGTCACCCACGTTGACCACCTGCCCCGAAGCGGTGTGGAATATCATGTTGTCGGCACCGCGCATGATGCCCTCGGCCCGTCCGTCCTGGTCCCAGTCGAAGAGCACGAGGTCCCACTGCTCGTCGGGACCGGCCATCATGTTGGGGCCCAAATCTATCCACCACAGACGTTCACCCTTCAGGTTGTAGCACTCGTAGTGATGGAAGCAGGTGGTGTTCGCAGCGTTGCGGATGTCGCCCGAGAAGTTACGCTTGACAACGAACTCGGTCACGCCGTCACCATCCACGTCGCCCAACGAGATGTCGTTGATGAAGTACTGCGACGTGACATCCTTGCCGTTACGGTCCTCCACCTTGGCCACGGCAAACTGCTTGTAGCCACCGGCGAAATAGGTAGATTCGGCAGACTTCTCCTGTTCCACGCCCTTGACCACGGCTGCGACCTGATACTTGGTAGAGGAACTGCCACTGGCATGCATAAAGTTCGAGGCCGTAAGCCCTTCCTTCAGCAACTTGCCGTTGGCATAGAGGTTATAGGTCACACCGTAGTATTCCTCGGCAAAGATGCGCCATGAAACCAAATTGCCAGAGGATGCGGGCACGGCTATAAGGCCACGGTCGAGTTTGTCGGTTTGCCGTTGCGCATAACCCAACTGCGGAAAGAACATCAGCAACAAGGCTGCCAACCAGAATAGTCTTTTCATATTGTTCTCTTATTATTAGTTAGTATTTCAAAGTAAGTCTGGCAACTGGAACAGGCGTGTCCCGTTGCTGCCCTTTATCAGGATGGTACGTCCCTCGACGGGTGCGGCCTGCAGTTCCTGCTTGACGGTCTCCACGTCGGCAAACGTGCGGAACTGGGGACCATCGGCCTGAAAATGCTCCGATAGAGCCTTGGCAAAGTTCTCCCCCACCAGCCACACATCCTCTGCCCCACTCTCGCGGGCCATGTCCACGATGCGCTGGTGCTCGCGTTCGGAGTCCCCGCCCAGTTCGCGCATGTCGCCCAGTATCATCATCTTGTGTTCGGCGCGTATCTGTCGGAAGTTGTCCAGGGCAGCCGCCATGGAAGTCGGATTGGCATTGTAAGCATCAATAACGAGATGGTTGCGGCCCGTGTCGCGATATTCGCTTCGGTTATTGGTTGGCACATAGTCCGCAAGAGCCTGACTTATCAGACTAAAGGGCACACCAAACTGAACGCCCACGGCCACAGCTGCCAGCAGGTTGTGGACGTTGTAGGCACCGATGAGGTGAGTCTGCACCGTCTGCCAGCCAATATGCTCCTGACGATAGCGGAACTTGACGAAAGGGTTGCACTCAATCACTTCGCCCCATACCTCTACGTTCTCGGCTCCCGTCAGCCCATAGCGCACGGCGGGCATATCTGCCGCCATTTCTACAAGATTCTCGTCAGAGGCATTCAGGAAAATACCTATTTTACGGTGGTCACGAATGTATTGGTAGAGTTCGCCTTTCGTGCGCTTCACGCCCTCGAATGAGCCGAAACCTTCAAGATGGGCGCGGCCCACGTTGGTGATGAGTCCCATGTCTGGGTCCACGATGTCGGCAAGTTGTGCGATTTCGCCCGGATGGTTGGCACCGGTCTCTATGACCCCGAATCCGTCGTCGTCCTTAAGCGTGAGCAGTGTCAGAGGGACGCCGATGTGATTGTTCAGGTTGCCCTGCGTCCACTGTACGGGAGCAATCTGACCAAGCACCGCCGAAACCAGTTCTTTGGTCGTGGTCTTCCCGTTCGTGCCAGTAATCTGGATTATCATCTTCCCGGGCATCTGCTCGCGATGGTAATGGGCCAGCTGCTGAAGGGTTGTCAACACATCTTCGACAAGAAAGTAACGGCTGTCTGCAACCCTACGGGGGTCATCTACTACAGCAACGGCACACCCCGACTCCAAGGCCTGGGCTGCATACTGATTGCCATCGAAGGTTTCTCCCTTCAAGGCAAAGAACATCGAACCGCGCGGCGTGCGACGGCTGTCCGTCGTCACCACAGGGTGGGATTTATACAGTTTATAAAGTCGTTCTAAGTCCATAATTTTGACAAAAATACTAATTTTGTTTGAACCGACCAAACGAGATGTCGCAAAATGCGACTTACACTCCTCATTCCTAAAATAAAATTCATGTCATTGACGTTGATTTCATGATTTCTTTGTATCTTTGTATGGAATACGCGCACATACGCACAAAAAGACAATCAAGGATGAGACAGAAGCCTCGCTACTCAATAAACGTAGGCGGACAACTATTGGAGTTGTCTGAGCCTATCGTAATGGGCATACTGAACATCACCCCCGACTCTTTCTATGCTGACAGTCGGAAACAGACGGAGGCCGCCATTGCCCAACGTACTGAGGAAATCATCCGGCAAGGTGGGGGCATCATCGACATTGGAGCCTGCAGCACACGCCACGGGGCGGCAAGTGTATCGGAAACGGAAGAACTGGAACGCCTGCGCTATGCCATACCCATCGTACGCCATGCGGCTCCCAGTGCCCTGCTCTCCATAGACACATTTCGTGCCAGTGTCGTACAACGCATTGAAAACGAATACGGACCATTCATCGTAAACGACATTTCAGGCGGTGCCGACCCTGAAATGTTCTCCACCGTGGCACACCTTGGGTTGCCCTACATCTTAACTCACAGCCCCTGGGGCACCCAGTCTGCAATCCAAAGTTGCGAGACGGCAACCCGACGGCCGCCGTTTCTTCCTTCCATGCTGCTCTATTACAGCGAACGGGTGGATGCCCTGCTGCAACTGGGACAGAAGGACATCATCCTCGACCCGGGATTCGGTTTTGGGAAGTCATTAGACGAGAACTACGAACTGATGAGCCAACTGGATGTATTGCAGACCTTCGACCTTCCGCTATTGGTGGGTGTATCGCGCAAAAGCATGATATACAAGTTGCTGGGCAACCAGCCAGAGGATGCGCTCAACGGCACCACCGTACTCCACACATTAGCACTTCAGAAAGGCGCAAATATCCTGCGCGTACACGATGTAGGCGCAGCCATCGAAGTCATTAAAATCTTACGAAAATGTTCTTCTCCTTCGGTCTGAAAGACTTAATCGACATACTGCTTGTAGCCATCATTCTCTACTACTGCTACAAGGTGATGAAACGTTCGCGCTCCGTCAATATTTTCTATGGCGTACTGATATTCGTCAGTTTCTGGATTGTCATATCGAAAGTCATTGACATGAAACTCCTGGGAGGTATCCTGAACCAGCTGGTCAACGTCGGAGCCATTGCACTCATCATCCTGTTTCAGGACGAAATCAGGCATTTCTTCTACGACCTGGGAGCACACAAGAAGGCCAGCCGGTTCATGAAGCTATTCCGCAGCGAACGGAAAAAGAATTTAAGTGACGAATACAGATACGACCGGGATGTGATATTCCCCATCGTCATGGCTTGTATCAACATGAGCAAGCAGAAGGTAGGGGCACTCATCGTTCTGGAAAACGACTTGCCACTCTCCGAGGCCATCCAGTCGGGGGAAACCATCGATGCCCGCATCACCCAACGGCTCATCGAGAACATATTCTTCAAGAACAGCCCGTTGCACGACGGGGCCATGATTATCTCTGAAGGGAAAATCAAGGCCGCCGCCTGCATTCTGCCCATATCACACGACCTGGACATACCGAAAGAGTTTGGCCTGAGACATCGTGCCGGAAAAGGCATCACTGCGGAAACGGACGCTCTCACCATCATTGTCAGCGAAGAAACGGGCAACATCACTGCGGCATACGGCAATCAATTCCGCAGCCATCTCTCTGCCGAGGAACTTGAGACCACACTGATGAAGGGGCGATTCTGACCCTAAAGACCTTAAAGACCCAAAACTATAATTAACAATAATAACCAATAACTATGACACTCATCGAAAAAATTATTGCTCGTGCCAAGTCCAACCGCCAACGCATCGTGTTGCCCGAATCCTTGGAGGAGCGAACGCTGACTGCGGCCGACCGCGCCGTGGCCGACCAACTGGCCGACATCATTCTCATCGGCAACCGCGAGGAGATTTTGGCTAAAGCTAAGGAATTAGGGCTGACCCACATAGAGGAAGCCACAATCATTGACCCTGCCACAAGCCCCAAGACGCAGGACTACGCTGCGCTGCTCTATGAACTCCGGAAGAAAAAGGGCATGACGGAACAGGAGGCTTGGAAGAAAGTCATGGATCCTTTGTACTTCGGTTGCCTTATCATCAAGAGCGGCGATGCCGACGGCCAAATCAGCGGTGCCCTCAGCACTACAGGCGACACGCTGCGTCCCGCCCTGCAAATCATCAAGTGCGCTCCTGGCATCACCTGCGTCAGCGGAGCCATGTTGCTCATCACCCAGACGCCACAATATGGCGAAGACGGTGTGCTGGTAGTCGGTGACGTGGCCGTGACTCCCATGCCCGATGCACAGCAATTGGCACAAATTGCCGTCTGCACGGCTCAGACCGCAAAAAGTGTGGCCGGTTTCCAGGAACCTCGCGTGGCCATGCTCAGTTTTTCCACTAAAGGCAGTGCCAAGCATGAGGTGGTGGACAAGGTAGTAGAAGCCACCCGGTTGGCTAAAGAGATGGAGCCAGAACTGAAAATTGACGGTGAACTGCAAGCCGATGCCGCCCTTGTGCCCTCTGTGGGCGAAAAGAAAGCTCCGGGCAGCGACATCGCCGGAAAGGCAAACGTTCTTGTCTATCCCTGCCTGGAAGTGGGCAACATCAGTTACAAACTGGTACAACGCCTTGGCAACGCCGATGCCATCGGCCCCATTCTTCAAGGCATCGCCCGCCCCGTCAACGACCTCAGTCGCGGATGCTCCGTCGATGACATCTACAAGATGGTGGCCATCACGGCCTGCCAGGCCATGGATGCTAAATAAGGGACACCACCCCAAGCCTCTCCCTGAATGGGAGGGGAGTATAACCGTTAAAAACTCACAGAATATAAACAATTAAAAAAAAATTGCCCCAACAACTCTCGTCGTAACTATTCCCCCCCATTCAGGGGGACCGGGAGGGGGTCTTGATTATGAAAATTCTTGTATTAAACTGCGGAAGCAGCAGCATCAAATACGCTCTGTACAACATGGACAACCAGAGCGTAATCACCAGTGGCGGCATCGAGAAAATCGGGCTGCCCGACTCGTTCATCAAGTTTAAGCTGAACGGAGAGAAATATCAGATAGACCGCCCCATCGAGGAGCACACCGCTGGCGTACAGTTCATCTTTGAGGTGCTCACTACGGGCGAACATGCCGTGCTTAAAGACCTGAAAGAACTGGGTGCCGTGGGCCACCGAATGGTGCATGGCGGCGAAAAGTTCAACAAGAGCGTACTGCTCACCCCGGAAGTGATGAAAGCCTTTGCCGAATGTAATGATCTGGCCCCCCTGCATAACCCTGCCAACATCAAGGGCGTGAACGCCGTCTCGGCTCTGCTGCCAGAGATACCACAAGTGGGAGTCTTCGACACGGCCTTCCACCAGACCATGCCCGACTATGCCTACATGTACGCCCTGCCCTACGAGCTCTACAAGGAGCATGGGGTGCGCCGCTACGGATTCCACGGAACCAGCCACCGCTATGTCAGTCAGCGTGTCTGTGAGTTCCTCGGCATCAAAGCAGAAGACAGCCGCATCATCACCTGCCACATCGGTAACGGTGCCAGCATTGCGGCCGTAAAGAACGGGAAATGTGTGGACACCTCCATGGGACTCACCCCGCTGGAGGGTCTGATGATGGGCACACGTTCGGGCGACATCGATGCAGGAGCCGTCACCTTCCTCATGGACAAGCTCAACCTCGACACCAAGGGGATCTCCAACCTGCTGAACAAGCAGAGCGGACTGGCTGGAGTGAGCGGCGGCAGCAGCGACTTCCGTGACATCCTGAAAGGAATCTCTGAAGGCAACGACCGTGCCCGTCTGGCCAAAGAGATGTACACCTACCGCATCAAGAAGTACATCGGCCAGTATGCAGCCGCCATGGGCGGCGTAGATGTGGTGCTGTTTACTGGTGGGGCCGGCGAGAACCAGTGGGAAGTGCGCGAAGGTGCCACCAAGGGGCTGGAGTTCATGGGCATCGAAGTGGCCCCCGAGAAGAACCATGCCTGCCGCGCCACAGAGGCCATCATTTCCAAAGACGGAAGCCGCGTCACAGTCTGCGTGATACCCACCGATGAGGAACTGATGATTGCACTTGACACTCAGGCACTCGTGAAATGAGAAATACCAGAAAATATTTGGTCGTATTAAATTTATTTAATACATTTGCCTGAGTTACCTTAGAAAAACATCATAACTAATTAACTTTATTACTAACCTAAAACACAAACTAATCATGAAAAAGTTTTTACTTTCTCTGATGGCTATCTTGTCGTTTGTGGGTGTGTCGGCTCAGGTCGAGTTCAGTTGGAGCGCAAGCACCGACTGGACTCAGGACGAAGGCAAAATCACCCTGACGCAAGGTAACTACACCGTGTTGGCAGAAAAGGCCGGAGGTTCAAATAATCCGGCGGTCAATACCTCGGCCAATGACTTAAGAGTGTACGCCAAGGGCCAGTTGACCATTACGGCTGCCAGTGGCACCTACTTCTCGAAAGTCGTATTCAAAATCTCTACCCAAGGTAAGAAACGTTTGGCTCCTCTTACCGTCAGTTCAGGGGAGGTTTCTTATGACGATGCACCCTCAACCATCACGTGGGAGGGCAATGCTACCAATTCCGTTACTTTCACCGTGGGCGAGAAAGCTGACTACGGTACAGACGGGGCCACAAAGGCTGGTCAGTTCGACGTAGACAGCCCCATCCTCATCACTGAAGCTGAGGGAGTTGCTCCCACAGTGGCTGCACCTGTCATCACCCCGAAGACCGGCTTCTTCACTGAGGCACAGGAGGTGAGCATCACTGCCGATGAGGGGGCCGAGATTTTCTACACGCTGAATGACGGGGCTGAACAAAAGTACGAGGCTCCCTTCACCGTAAGCGAGACTACCGTCATCAAGGCATACGCCAAGGTGGGCGAAGATGCCAGCACGATTACCACGGAGACGCTGACCTTCCCCGCTGTGTATGAAAACCTTGCCGCTGCCAATGAGGCTGCAACTGACGACAAGGTTCCGGTACGCGTGAACTTCACGGATGCCCTCGTGCTCTACGTGAATGGTCAGAACACTTATATCCAAGACGCAACTGGCGCACTGCTCATCTACGGCACCAGCGGCCTGGCTGCCGGTGACAAGGTGACAGGCTACGTGGATGGTCAACTCTATCTCTACAACGGACTGCCCGAAGTGGCAAATCCCACGCTGACGGTGGAGACCGTTTCCAGTGGCAACGCCGTGAACCCCATTGAGGTAGATGCAGCGGAACTGGCAGCCAATCCTTTGAAGTATGTCAGCCAGTACGTAAAGGTTCGTGGTGCCAAGTTTGCTGCCGACCAGGAGGTTTCGACAAAGGTTAACATCAACTTCACGGTAGGCGAGACCGCTCTGGTACTCCGCAACAACTTTGTCGTTGAATTCAGCGTAGAAGCTGAGAAGGAATATCAGGTGGCCGGTCTGGTAACAATCTATAACGGCAACGTTCAACTCTACCCCACCAAGGCCGAGGACATCCACTCCACGGTTTCCATCGAAATCGACTACACTTCCAAACTGAGCACCAACGTTACAGACTGGAAGGGTGCTTCAGGATGGTGCGCAACGCAGTTTGCTCCCGCAATCACGACGAAGGACGGTCGCACGGCACAATTGGCTGAGAACTATCAGACCAACGTAGATGCCACTGGCGACCTGATGACACAAACCGTCAAGGGGCTGCCCAACGGCATCTATCGCGTGACCATCTTCGGCAACGCATTCTACACCTCCGGACGCGGTTTCGCCTCTGACGTAGTAGAGAACCAGGATGACATCTGCTACCTCTTCGCAGGTACGGGCGAAAACCGTGTGGAGAAGTTCATTCCTGCCCACATCGCCACCGAAACCTCCGAAAACGACAAGAGCACGCTGGAAGGCGTAGTCGTAACCGACGGCACACTGGTCGTAGGTCTGGGCAAGGCCAAGGCCGGTACCAACTGGCACACCGTCCAGGTCTATGAGATTACTGCGCTGGTTGACGCTGACGAGAGTCTGGCTGCTGCCGTTGCCGAAGCTCAGGCTATTGAGGAGAGTAGCGTCCCCGCTGCGCTCTATGCTGATATCCAGTCAATCGTAGAGGCCAACAACAGAACCTTCGGGACTGTGGAGGAATATCTGGCTGCCATTGAGGCATTAGAGGCTATCGTGGCCAAGACAACTCCATACGCTCCTCTGGCCGCAATATTGGCTCAGGGCGAAGCCATCAAGGCTAACGTTAGCGATGAATTGGCCATTTTGGCTTATGATGCCGCCATCGAATCCGTAAAGATGGCATTCGACAATGTGACCGTAACCGACTTCAACGCCGCTGTGGCCACTGTAACGAATGCACTGCCCGCTCTGGCAAAGGCTCAGACTGCTGAGAACTCTGACATGTCTGTAGTCGTGCAGAACGCCGCTTGGACATGTCCGCAGGGTAATGGACCGGGCGTCTATGGCGATGCCACTGAAACCTACATCGGCTCACTGCCTGGTGGTGTGGCTGGCAAGGTCATCTACCAGCACATCGAAGGTCTGCCCGCAGGCAACTACGAAGTAACCTTCCTGGCTACGGCCAACATGGCATGGATTGGTGCCGCTACGGGCGACAACATCGCTCAGGTATTTGCCAATGAGAATGTGTTTGACATCCCCGTCATCGGTCAGACAGCCTGCACACCTGCCGACTATGAGCGCACACTCACCGCTGTCGTGGGCGAGGACGGCGTGCTTGAATACGGTATCCAGAACATTGCCGAAGGTGGCAACTGGTACGTAGTGAAGGCCATCGGCCTGAAACTCGTGAAGGCGCTGGATGCCACCGAGCTGGCCTATATGAAAGCGGTTGAAACCCTCAAGGACGGTCAGACCTACCGTGTATTCACCGAAGTAAACGGCAACAAGTTCTATCTGAACAACAGCGGTTATCTGGTAGCAGAAACCAAGAAAGCTGCAACCTTCGCCTTCACTGCTGTAAACGCAGAAGGCACACTTTACCCCACGGGGTGGAACCTCGGTTGCCAATTCACCAACCCCACCCTGACGGGTGGTTCAACGGGCGATGTTGTTCAGAATGGGCACATCATCGCAGGCAGTCAAAACCGCAACGACTGGGAGCGTCAGGTATTCTTCCTGAAGGATGGCAAATATGCCGTTCGCTCCACCAATGCCAACAGCGCCAACTGGGGGGCTAACACCTACTGGACTGTTACCAACACCGAGGCTGAACTGCCCAACGCAGACTACCAGCTCGAACCCGCATACGTTTGGCAGGTTGAGGAGAACGTGGACAACCGTCCCGAGGCATTCGCAAAGATTCAGAGCTGGGCCGGCAAGTTCGTGAACACGTGGAGCAGTAATGCAAAGGAAAGTTCGGAAGGCTCCTACGAGGCTCTGACGGACTACACCTACACCACCTATTTCCACAGCCAGTGGAGTGGTACCGGTCCAAATGCCGACCACTATCTGCAAGCCGAGATTCTGGAACCGAGTGATGAAATCTACTTCTACTTCATGAAGCGCAGCCAGAACAACAACAACCGTCCGACCCAGATTGACATTTCTGCCAGCAACGACGGTGTCGAGTTCACCCCCGTCACCTCCATCACGGAGGGTCTGCCCACGGATGCCGCTGTCACCGACTACGCATCCGAAAAGATTAGCCTCGGACAGGCTTACAAGTACATACGCTTCACCGTGCCCAGCACCAGCAATGGTGCCGTAAACAACGGCCACGTGTTCTTCACCTTCTCCGAGTTCCACATCTACAGCAGCGAGCTGGTAGGCGAATATGGAAAGGTTACGGACTACACCGAGCTGGAAGATGCAGACATTGAGGCCATCAATGCCATCGACGAGAAAATCAACGCACTCGTTGCCCAAAAGGCTCTGGGTGACGACATTGCCGCTCTGGGTGAACTCGTAGACAAGCTCCAGGCCAAGGTTGATGATACCGACACCTACACCGACGAAGCCAACGTGGCTGCTGGCGTAACCGCTGCGCTCGCAGAGATCAAGGCTGGCACCTACACCACCGCCGAGGCCATCGAGGCTGCCAAAGCTCAGGTGAAGGCTCAGGCCGATACATTCTTCGGCAGCATCAAGCCTGTCAAGGACATCGACATCACCGAGTTCTATATCACCAACGCCACCCCCGTTGAGAATATCGACGGATGGGAAGGCACACCGATGGGTGCCAAGAGCAACGGTGTAGCCGAATACTGGAACCAGTCAGGAGCAAGCTTCCATCAGACTGTAGAATTACCCGCCGGCGACTTCCGTCTGAATATCGTAGCTCTGCAGCGTACCGACATGACAGGCTACGTGTATGCAGGTGAGAACAAGGTTGAAATCGCAACCGTAGGTTCTGACATTGTCAACGGTCGTTCCGGTGCTGCAGTATGGTTTGATGAGGGCAATGGCGTGAACGAAGTGAACTTCACAATGGAAGCCGTGGGCTCTATCGAAATCGGTTTGAAGGCCGACGAGAGCACGGGTGACCACTGGACCGTATGGCGCAGCTTCCAGCTCATCCTGCTTGCTCCCGAATCCGCAGAACTGGCACAGGAAATCAATGTGGAGCGCTACACAGGCATGGGATATACCGTGACAACTCAAGAAGTTGACTTCGCAGAAGCCAAGGCATTCCTCGGTGTGGAGGAAATCACCACCGATATGCTCCGCATCGTCAATCCCGATGGCACTGAAATCTCTGACTACGCTCCGTTCGATGGATGGTTTGACGCTGACGGAACTGCTACAAGTTGGGCAGCCCCCGGAGATAGCAAGATTTGCGTAAAATTCTTCCAGGCTCTTGAAGAAGGAAACACATTCGAAATCTGCGACATGAATGGTGCAGATGAAGTGGGTGCTACCTATAATGTGAAGTGGGCTCTCGTGGCCAACGACAAGAAGGTTATCTACACCATCAATGTGACATTCGTAGAGCCAGAGCCCGTTGTCATTGAAATCTCCGATCTCGTAGTTGAAGCTACGGTTGAGTACGATACTGAAGCTACCTATGCTGAGAAAAAAGTAACCCTCACCGATGAGCAGGTTCAGTCCATACTCACCGAGCTGGGCATTGCCTCTCTCGACGAAGCTGATGTATATGGTTATAACCCGACGACCCAGGAGCTGATTGCCAACTATGCGGGTTACGACGGATGGCGCGATGCCAATGGCGACTTCGCTTATCATACAGGTAACGAAACCGTTCCCTTCTGCGTGAAGTACACAGATGGTGTAACCTATCTCTGCTACAACATTGCAACTGCCGACTACCACGAGTATGCCGCATACTGGGCTATCAGCAACGGTACGAAGGCCGTCCTCGTTAAGATCAACTTCATTACTGCCACAGCCATCAATGGCATTGAAGCTGACACCAACAAGGCTGAGGTTATCTTCGACCTCGCCGGCCGCCGCATCAACAAGGCTCAGAAGGGCATCTACATCATCAATGGCAAGAAGGTTGCTGTTAAGTGAGCAATCAGACAGAACTAGCTCGGGCTTGTTCGAATGTAAGCAAGCTCGAGCATAGTTCAAAGTCCTGAAATAAGCACTTCAAGGAATCTGTTCCAAACAGATTACCGTACATAAAAAAAGCGCTGCGGACAACCATCCGCAGCGCTTTTTTATGTCCCTACCCTTCTGAGTCAAGCACCCCACCCCAAGGGGTACTCTTCCCCTCGTGAGGGGGTATAGTATTCCCCCCCATTGGGGGTATAGTAATCCCCCGGCTTAGGGAATAGTATTCCCACCCGCAGGGGGTATAGTATCCCCACCGCAGGGGGTAAACCGGAAACACCAGGACACCCAGAAACGCCAGGATGGAACATCCGGAATTTCCGGAAACTCCGGAACAACCCGGGACATCCAGGAAGCCCCCCCAAAGCCTCAAAGCCTCCACGGGAGGGCTGCGTGAGCAGCAGCCCATAAACGAAGAAAGCCCCCCGGTCTATCGGACCGGAGGGCTTCACTTCTGAAAAAACGGCGGCTACCTACTCTGACACTTGCGCAGTACCATCGGCGCGGGCTGGCTTAACTTCTCTGTTCTGTATGGGAAGAGGTGGAACCCCGCCACTATAGCCACCTCAATAAGGCGACATACTCACACGGACTGCAAAAGAAAAGGAC
>JAFTEX010000100.1 GCA_017453445.1 Bacteroidaceae bacterium | reverse complement strand
CCGTATCGGCGGCTACTGACACCGTGACAGTGTATACCCTCTCAGCCACCGCCGGGGCCGTCGCCGCCCCGTGGACCGCCGCGTCCACGGTGATGAACTGAGCGTTTGGCGAGGGCTGCAATTCCACGTTCTTGATGGCGTTCTTCTGCGCGTCAGTTAGTGAGCCATAATAATAATTGCCGCTTGCGTCCTTAAAGAACTTGCCGTCCGCAATGGTCACGCTGCCGCCATACTCGGCCTTGACCCTGTCTGTCGCTGCATTGCTCCAATTCAGGGTGGTATTGCCGCTGATCTTCTTGGTGTCCAGAATTCCGCCATTGTAAGTGACGCTGCCGTTCACACAGGTATTGAACCCCGCCGTCAGATGAACTTCACCGCCATTGACGTTCAGATTACCGTTAATTGCGCAATTATAATTGCTCACGCCGCAATAGAGCTTTCCTCCGTTCACGGTAACGCTTGTAACTAGGCTACTAATGCTTAAACAACTAAGCGTACCCGTGCCATTCTCCTGTCCCCAGATAACGAGGTTGGGTTTGCCGCCACCCGCAGTATTAATGGTCGAGTTGGGCAGGCTGAGCGTCGCTCCGTCACAAAGGATGATGTTGATGACTACGCCATCACCGCCGGAGACCAGATTGAATCCGCTATTGCGGGTCACATTCCCGCCCACGGCATACCAGCCGGAATACAAGCCAACCTGGCTGTCGCTTGTAATCCTTTCGGCTTCTACCGTCTGCGTGACGCCGTTCATATCGACATAAGTGAACGTCTCCTTTACAAAGGCCGCCGTCACGGTTATGTCCTCAGTGGGCATGTTGAAGGTGTAGCTGTTGTTGGACACGCTGCCGGTCACATCGGTTCCGTTCACGGTCAGGGCACTCAATATGTAGCCTTTTTCGGGGGTGATGGTCAGGGTGACGGAAGAACCTGACGTAATGTAGCTCGCGCCGTCGTAGGTGAACTTCGTCCCATCACTGACGGCGGTCACACGATTGGAGTTGGTGGAGAGCTTGTAGAAGCGCCATCCGGTCGTATTTTCGCTGTTCCCGACGCCGCGAAGCCCGTCGTTGGGATCGCTGCTGTAGAAATAGCAGCCGGTGTAGCTGTTGCCAAATGCGGAAGACCCATCTCCGGTAATGGCGCCCTTAAAGTTGTTAGTGCTATAGGAGGTTAAAGTGGGATTGATGACATAGCAGTTGCTGAATTTCCCATCATGCTGCGCATACCCGACCAGCGCGCCGGCGTTTCCGTTTTTTCCGATCGTGCCGGCGGCAATCACGGGATCGATGAGAACAACGTTCTTCACCGTGCCGTAGTACACACAAAGAAACATTCCGGCGTTGCCATACGTGGTGCTGACAGAAAGCCCTGTGATGACGTGGCCGCCGCCGTCATAGGTGCCCTGGAACTTCTTCCCGTCGCTATACTCGCCAATCGGTGAGAAACTGCCGCTGAGGGCGATGTCGACGGTCTGCTTGAAGGTCTTGCCCTCACAGGTGTGGCTCTTAGAGTAAGCCGAAAGGGCGTTGAGCGCGGCGGGGCTGTCGATGACGAACCAGCCATTGGTTTCATCATAGGTCAGACCGTCGATTTCGGCCTTCCACTTAGCATAGAAGGTCTTGTCACCCGACGAGTCATAGGGGATGCCCGTAACCGCCGTACCCGAAAAACCGGAGTTGTCGTACCATCCCTCAAAGACGTAGCCCGCGCGCATGGGATCGGAGAGGGTCACGGTCTCGTCGTCCCTGTAGGTGTTGGGGTTGGAAGCCGCGTTGGTGCCGCCGTTCAGCACATAGGTGATGCTGTAGGTGACAGGTGCTACGTATGAATAGCTCGTGCCGTTAAACGTCACGTTTGCAGCATAAGGTTCGCTTGATGAAGTCACAGTAGCGTTGACCGTCGCTGTGAGGCTTGTGTTTTCAGCGCACATGAATGTTGCCGTGCAGGTAGAATGATCGCTCGACCAGTTCCACTTCGGCTTGAGTGCCGCCACGCAGGTGACGGTACAGACTTTCTTGAAAACTTGTGGATTTGTTGTGTGGCTTGCTCCCGTCGCAAGTTTACCGAAATTTGTATATCCGTCGGAACTCTGCCCCGGCGTGAGACTTGTTATATGCGATGGGCTCCATTTATCAGATTCTGTAGCACTTGCATACAAATTATCTGTTCCAGAATTACCATTTATCATATACCTGATATCGTTATAGCTACTAATAAATAGTTGAACAGATGATGTCTCGTCCGTGTTAATCCCCGTCCAGTCCACTTTGTAGAAATGGTTGCTGTAGGCGAAATAGCCCGAGGCCGTGCCCGACGACGATACCGGCAGAAAGTCGGTAAGCTCCTGTGCCCACGCCGTCTGTGCGGTGAGCAGGGCGAGGAGCAGCACGGTGGCTGCCCTCGCAGTGTGTTGGATGATGTGAATGATGTTGTTCATTGTTGTTTGATGTTTTATTGTTATACCTTACCTATTATATATACGGAGAGAGGGGGCAGCTGCGTGGCGAGCAGCAGGACGAGTGCCAACCGTCGCCTCAGAGGTCGCTGCGGGGCGTGCCGTCGTACCTGTCGAGACGGAAGCCGTACTCGTAGATGTTGTAGAAGATGGCGATGAGCACGCCCAGGCCCGCAAAGAGCAGGAGCGTGTAGGGCCAGAGGGGGTGCCAACCCAGGTGCCAGTGGAGCAGGCAGCCCGCGCCGAGCAGCCCTAAGGCGAGGGCTATGAGCAGGCGAAGGCGACGGTAGTAGGGGTAGACGGCATAATAGCCGAATGACTTCAGGAGCGTGAGCGCCATGCCGAAACAGAGGATGCCGCAGACGAGCTGAGCCGCTTGGTAGAGTTCGTGTTCCATATAACGATTGAGTGTTTTGTTGATTTCGAGTGCAAGGCCCGTGCAAACCGAACGCAATGGAGCTTGCTCCAATTCTTGCGTCCCTTCGGTAGCAAGCGACAAAGCCGAGCGGCTGGGGTGCAGCCGAGGGTCGCATTTTTCTAAATGCAAAATTACACTTAATGAAGGGAAAAAGGTGTGTCAGAAATGCGAAGGGTGTGTCAGAAACGCGAGAAAGGTGTGTCAATTCGTCGAATTGACACACTTTTTCCGTTCTTTTTGCCGAAAAAATTGTAACTTTGCGGCATGAAGGTCGCGAAGTCGGCCTCAAGTACAGACTATGGAATTGATGCAATTTACAGCCATTGTGCTGATGATAGGCCTGACGCTGAAACTCCTGCTGCTGCCCCGCCGGGTGGAGGAGAACAGCGTGACGGGCCGGAGCCGCTGGCTGATGTTCGGCGGCACGGCTCTGATGGGCGTGCAGTTCGTGCTACAGATGGCGCTGGGCTTGCGCGAAAAGGGCGTGACGCAGGCCGTGATGCTCAACCTGACGGTGTTCACGCTCGTGTCGTGGCTGCTGTCGCTCGCCATACTCCAACTGCTGACACAGGGACGGCTGAGCCGCGTGGATGCATGGCTCGGCGGTGGGGTGTGGGCAGCGGAGACGGTGCTGATAGCGGCGGCGGCAATGACCGACGGCGAGACGCTGCTGAGCGACTCGCCCCTGCTGCAGACGGCTGAGACGGTGGGCAGCGTGCTCTACTTCGCCATGCAGTGCTACTATATGGTGCGCGTCGTCACGCTCTTACGCTACATGCGCAACAGTCTGCACGACTACTACGACTACGATATCAGCCAGCGTATAGAGTGGATGCAGGTGAGCATCTGGGTGCTGGCCGTGCTGTCGCTGTTTGTGCCCGCCGTCATCTTCGCCCCCGGACGTTGGCTGATGGGCTTTGCCGTAGTGTTCTTCTACGGCACGTGGTATTTCGTGGACAGTTTCTGCGACTATGTGAAGAGTAGCATACCGCGCAAGGTGCAGGAGAGTGAAGAGGTAAGGGCGAAGAATGAAGAATTTCTTACCGAGCAAGCGTCCAAGAGCCGGGCAACGGTCGCCAACGGTGAGGATGAAGAGACCGCTCCCGGTCTGGCCGACGAACAGCAGGAGCGCGTAGCAGCCGCCATCGCCCAGTGGACGGCCCAGGGCGGCCACCGGAAGAGCGGGCTGAACAAGTCGATGGTGGCCGGACAGATGGGTGTGTCGGTCAATCAACTGAGCCAGTGGCTGCGGCACCGCGACCAAAATTTCTGGGACTGGCTCTCCGACCTGCGCACCGAGGAGGCCAAACGCATCATCAGCCTGCATCCCAACTGGACCCACGAGGCCATCGCCGATGCCTGCGGCTTCAACGACCGAAGCGCCTTCCAGAAGAAGTTCAAGCAGAAGACAGGCATGACTCCGGCTGAGTGGGCGGAGCAAGGGAAGTGAGCAAGCGAAAAAAGGAAGAAAGGAAAGAAAGCGATGAAAGACGAAAAACAACGGGAGAAGAGAAGCGGCGGCGGTCGGCGACTGCTGGCCGCCCTGACGGTGTGGGCCGCCTTGGCGGTGCAGGCCCGGACAGTGCCTCTGCGCTGGGTGGGGGCTGCCCCGGAGGGGGCCGCGGGGGTGACCCTGGGCGTGCCCTTCCCGAAGGGGGAGATGAAGGAGGGAGAGGGAGGCTGCATCGTGGCCGACGGCCAAGCCCTGCCCACCGACTTCTGGCCGCTGGCCTACTGGCCGGACGGGAGCGTGAAGTGGGGGGCGGCAGCGGCCCGGGTGCCGGCGGGCTGCCGCAGGGCGGACTTCCGCCCGGGACAGACACCGGCGGCCGACGACTCCGCAAGCGAGGGGAGCGAAGGCCTGAAACTCTCGTCCACGGCGGACGGCAAGGGCTTTTGCCTGTCGACGGGGCCCCTCAGGGCCTACTTCTCGCGGCGCGGGGAGTGGGTGGCGGACAGCCTCGTCGCCAACGGAAGGAGGGTGGCGGAGCGCGTCGCGCTCGTCTGCTCGACCCAGAGCCGCCCCGACGCGGAAGGCGCAGAGGAGGTGAGGTTTGCCCACTACACGAGCCGTATCGACACGGCCTACGTCGAGCGGTGCGGACGGGTGCGGGCTGTGGTGCGCATCGACGGGCACCACACCGACGCACGCCGGCGGTGGCTCCCCTTCACGGTGAGGCTCTACTTCTTCCGGGGGTGCGACGAGGTCAGGATGGTCCACACGTTCGTCTTCGACGGCGACGCGCACAGCGACTTCATCCGCTCGCTGGGGGTCCGCTTCGGAGTGCCCCTGCACGAGCAGCTCTATAACCGCCACGTGGCCTTCGCCACGGAGAAGGGCGGCGTCTGGGCGGAGAGCGTGCAGCCGCTCTCGGGGCGCCGCATGCTCGGAGGGGATGCCCACTGGGAGACGGAACAGGTGGCAGGCCGGCGCGTCCCCGAGCCTGAGAGTTTCGATGGGCAGGGACGGCAACTGCTGCAAGACTGGGCCTCGTGGAACGGCTTCCGCCTCTCGCAACCCAACGACCAAGGCTTCTCCATCACGAAAAGGGCGCACGCCGACAATCCATGGATCGGGACCCTGACGGGGCAGCGGGCCGGGGGCTACGCCTTCGTGGGCGACGTGGAGGGCGGACTAGGCGTGGGGCTCAGGAACTTCTGGCAGAGCTACCCGGCGGGGCTCCAGGTGGACGACGCCACCGGGGAGAGGGCCACGCTGACGGTCTGGCTCTGGAGCCCCGACGCGCCCCCGATGGACCTCCGCCACTACGACAACAGGCCCCACGGGCTCACTGCTGCCTACGAGGACGTGCAGGAGGGGATGTCCACCCCCTACGGCATTGCCCGCACGTCGGAGCTGACGATCGTACCGTCGGCTGCCTCCCGGCTCAGCCTGAAGGAGCGCGTGGCACGGGAGACCCGGCGCACATCGGAACCGCCGGTGCTGCTGCCCACTCCGGAGTATCTCCACGACTGCCGGGCCTTCGGCATCTGGTCGTTGCCTGACACTGCCACGGAGAGGCGCAGGCGCGTGGAGGACCAACTGGCGCAGTATCTCGACTATTATCTCCGCGCCCAGGACGAGCACCGATGGTACGGCTTCTGGAACTACGGTGACTTCATGCACCAGTACGACCCCGTCCGCCACTCCTGGAAATACGACGTGGGAGGCTTTGCGTGGGACAACACGGAACTGGGCACTCCGTCGTGGCTTTGGTACAGTTTCCTGCGCACGGGCCGGGCCGACCTCTGGCAGGCCGCCACGGCCATGACCCGCCACACGTCGGAGGTGGACGTCTACCACCTCGGCGAAATGGCGGGGCTGGGGAGCCGCCACAACGTGTCGCACTGGGGATGCGGGGCCAAGGAGGCGCGCATCAGCCAGGCTGCGTGGAACCGCTTTATGTACTACTTGACGGCCGACGAGCGCCTGGGCGACCTGATGACGGCCGTCCGGGATGCCGACCAGAAACTCTACGCCATCGACCCGATGCGCCTGGCCCTGCCACGCGAGAAGTATCCCTGCACGGCTCCTGCCAGACTGCGCGTCGGCCCCGACTGGCTGGCATACGCCGGCAACTGGATGACGGAATGGGAACGTACCCGAAACCCGGTCTACAGAAAGAAGATTGAGGCGGGCATGAAAAGCATCGCCCACCTGCCGCACGGCTTCTTCACGGGGCCTGGCGTGCTGGGCTTCGACCCTGCCACAGGCAGGCTCTCATGGGAAGGAGGGAAGGACGTGACCCACACGGAACACCTGGTGGCCATCATGGGGGGCTTCGAGATTCAGCACGAGCTGGACGAGATGTTGCCCGACAAGGCCTGGCAGCGCACGTGGCTGGAGTTTTGCCGCGACTACGAAAAGCGCACTACCAACCCGTTCCGCGTCAGCAGGCTGAAAGCGTATGCCGCATGGAAACTGAACGACAAAGGCATGGCCGAGGAGGCATGGCGAGACATGTGGACCTACAGCAATGGCCGCCAGCACTACCCCTTCGAGGTGAAGCGCATAGAGGGATGCGAAGTGCCCCACCCCATCGACGAGAGTCCGCAGACGACAACGAACGACTGTGCCCTGTGGAGCCTCGAAGCCATCTTCATGCAGGAGGTGCTGAGGTTTGCCGACCGCCCCGAACCCGGCCGCTGACTAACGGCGCCGGACCGGATTGCTGACTAATGGCGGCGGAACAGGTAGTTGACTAATGGCGCCGGAACAGGTAGTCGACGCTCTCCTTCATGATTCGGGCACCGCTCAGCCACATCACGCCCACATAGAGCAGCGTGGCGAGCACCACCTTCGAAACAAGCAGAAGCCAAAGGTTCTGAATCGGACGGGTGGCCCACCAGGTGAAGCCCATCACCAAGAGCGTGAAGAAAAGGAAGGGCAGAACGTCGCACAAGGCATCCCGGAGGCGCAGCCCGATGAGCCGGCGGGCAAACCACTGCCAGACCAGTAGCCAAAGAATGTTGATTACGATGAAAAACAAGACCATCGCCCGCAGTCCGAAGGGGTGAAGGGCTATGAGTCCCGCCCAGACGAGCAGGCACAGGACCACGGTGCACCAGAGGTTGATGCCGGAGCGGCCTTGGCTGACGGTCATGTTCGAATAGAGCGTGGCGATGGGGAAAAAGGCTCCATAGACGGAGAGCAGGCTCAGAAGCACCGCGCTCTCCAGCCACTTCTCACCACCGACGAGGAGCAGGAACTCACGGGCTATCAGCCCCAGCCCCAGCATGGCCGGAAAGGAGACGAAGGAGACGAAGCGCAACATCTTGCGGAAGACGTTGCGATAGCGCCCCTGGTCGTCCCTGACCCGCGAGAGCACGGGCTGAGCCACGCCGGTGACCATGCCGTTGATGGTGGTGATGCCCTTGTCGTCCCAATTACGCGCGTTGGAATAAACGCCAGCTGCATGCCCCCCATAGAAGCGCCCCAGGAGCACGCCGAAGGCATGGGCATTGAGACTGTTGAAAAGGTTCTGTATCAGAAGTTTGCTGCTGAACCCGAACATCTGCCTGGCCGGGCGCAAGTCTATCTCCAGCGACGGACGCCAGGGGGAGCAGAACCAGTTCATCACAGCCACCAAGAGGATGAAAAGCACGTTCTGGGCGGCGAGCCCCCAGTAGGCGTAGCCGCTGTAGACCAGCACGACGCCCACCGTGCCCGACACCAGCACGGAGAGAATGCCGATGAGAGCCGTCTGCTTGTTCATTAGGTGGATGAAGAGGTAGGCTCGCTGCACCGTCCCCAGACTGCTGAAGAGGAAGCCGAGAAACAAAAATCGCGACAGCCACAGAAGCTCGGGCTCGCGATAGAACCGCACGATGAGCGGGGCGCAGAGGAAGAGTACGGTGTAAAGCAATGCACTGACACCGACATTGAACCAGAAGACAGCATTGTAGTCGCGATGGGAAGGCTCCCGCAGATTGCAAAGCGCTGCCGTGAAGCCGCTTTCCTGCAAGGTGCCGGCAACGTTGGCAAACACCATCAACATGGCCACCTTGCCATAGTCGTCAGGCAAGAGACGGCGCAGGAGCAGGATACCGAACAACGCACTCAGCAACTGCGTCGTGCCGTTGTTCACCATGCCCCACAGAAGTCCCTTGGCCGTGCGTTCCTTTAGCGACAGAGCCTTCGATTCGCGATTCACAATCCTCAATTCACGATTATCAAATCAGTCGCGGCGGAAGATGTCACGCGTGTAGACCTTCTCCCGGACGTCGTCCAGACAGGCATCGTAGCGGTTGGCAATGATGGCCTGGGACAGGCGCTTGAACTCGGCCATGTCGTTCACCACACGGCTTCCGAAGAAGGTGGAACCCGCGGGCAACGTCGGTTCGTAGATGATGACCTCGGCCCCCTTGGCCTTGACGCGCTTCATAACGCCTTGGATGCTGGACTGGCGGAAGTTGTCGGAGTTCGACTTCATGGTCAACCTGTAGACACCGATGACGCAATGGCGCTCATGGTCGGGAGCGTAGTCGCCCCGGTTGTAATAGTCGTAGTAGCCTGCCATGCGCAACACACGGTCGGCGATGAAGTCCTTGCGCGTGCGGTTCGACTCCACGATGGCCGTCATCATGTTCTGCGGCACGTCGGCATAGTTGGCCAGCAGCTGCTTCGTGTCCTTCGGCAGGCAGTAGCCTCCGTAGCCGAACGAGGGGTTGTTGTAGTGCTCGCCGATGCGGGGGTCGAGGCTGACGCCCCGGATGATGTCCTGCGTCGAGAGCCCCTTTGCCTCGGCGTAGGTGTCCAGTTCGTTGAAATAGCTGACGCGCAGCGCCAGATAGGTGTTGGCAAAGAGTTTCACCGCCTCGGCCTCGGTCAGTCCCATGAACAATGTGGGGATGTCCTCCTTCAGGGCACCTTCCTGCAGCAGTGCGGCAAAGTCGTGCGCCGCCCCGTCGAGACGTTCGTCGCCTTCCGGACGTCCCACGATGATGCGCGAGGGATAAAGATTGTCGTAAAGAGCCTTTGACTCGCGCAGGAACTCGGGCGAGAAAATCAGGTTGTCCGTCCCGAACTTTTTCCTCACGCTCTCCGTGTAACCCACGGGAATGGTCGACTTGATAATCATGATGGCCTGCGGGTTCACCTCCATCACGAGCTGGATGACCTCCTCGACGTGCGACGTGTCAAAGTAGTTCCTGACGGGGTCATAGTTCGTCGGTGCGGCTATAATTACGAATTCGGCATCCCGATAGGCCTCGGCTCCGTCCAGCGTAGCCACGAGGTCGAGTTGCTTCTCTGCCAGATACTTCTCAATGTATTCGTCCTGAATGGGCGATTTCCGCCGGTTGATGAGGTCCACCTTCTCGGGTATCACATCCACGGCCTTCACCGTGTTTTTCTGTGCCAACAGCGTGGCAATGGAAAGTCCTACATAGCCTGTGCCGGCCACTGCAATTTTTCTATTCATAGTCTTTTTTCAGTTTTTCTTACTTCTTCTCTTTCATGGACGCGAGACACTGCCCCTCCCTCACACTTCTCACTTCTCAATCACCTCCAGCAGGTTGGGCGAAATCTGGACAGCCAACGCCAACACTCCCTCTATCTGGATTACGAACTGACGGTTGCGCTTCCCCTGCACACGCTGGAACGTGCCCGTCAGACCTTCGAACGGACCGTTGACGATTCTCACTCGCGTGCCCTGAGCCAGATTCTCCAGTTCGGGGTCAAGGTACGTCACCTCCTCCTCCGTCTGGGTACTGATGCGGATGAAGTCCATCATCTGCTGGTCGGGCACGACGATGGGCTTCCGGCTGCCGTCTCGCTCAAAGGAGCAGAGATACTGCAGGTAAGGTCGCTTGAGTTTGAAAGTCTGCAGGAAAGGTTGGGAACAATGGACAAACAGCAGCCCGCTGACGGCGGGAGCCTCCACCCGTTTCATGCGCGTGCCCACCTTCTTGTTCACAAGCCGCATGGGAATAAAGACCTCAATGCCTGCCTCCTCAAGTTCGTCGTGAGCCTTCATCTCACGGCGATACGTTGCCCTCATGGCAAACCAGTGTGGGGTATCTGTCCGGTCCATGGTACTCTTTCGGTGTGTCGGATAGAGGAGACTCGAACTCCCGACCCCCACGTCCCGAACGTGGTACGCTACCAACTGCGCTACTATCCGAGGCGGCCTGACCGTTCCGACCGCAATGCTCATCGCCGGGTTTCCCTTACGAAAGCGAGTGCAAAGGTACGAAATAAAACGCGAAATAAAAACTAAATACGAAAATTTCTTCATTTTTTTCTGTTTTTATTTGGCCAATCCAAATTTAGTACGTACCTTTGCACTCGCAAAACACGAGATGGTGTCATAGCTCAGTTGGTAGCGCAAAGGACTGAAAATCCTTGTGTCCCCGGTTCGATTCCTGGTGACACCACAAGAGAAAAGCCCCTATACGTCTAAAATTAAAACGTTTAGGGGCTTTCTCATTTTCCAAAAGTAAAGGTTTCCTACCACCTTGCTACCACCACATTTCAAAACAGACACAGAAAAGTCCACCTTGTCCTCTCGGATGGGGCGGGCACATTGGATTAAAAAAAGACGGGGGAATCGGGAATAAAATTCATCTTTGAAGATGTTATAAAAACTTACCGGCAACCATAAGGCTACCGGTAGCAAGGAACGAAGGACGTGTCCCAGTAAGGGATTAAACGCTCCCTTCGCATTGCAAATGTATAGTGAATAATTGAATTGTTCTAAGGCCGCAAAATTGTGGGTAGGTTTAGTATCATTAATATTAAAGTGGTATCAATGTGGAAAATGACACTTGGGTATATTGGTATCACTTTACCCTTCCTCCATAGGAGGGGGGAGAAATACCGCGAGAGTGACAGGAAACGAGGTCGGCGGTGAGGGACTATTCTTCCTTGCGCACGTAAACGCTAATAAACGGTGAACCTTTGGCGTAGTACTTCTGTCGGAGTTGTGCGCGGCGTAGTTGGTCTTTCTTTTCGTCTTCGCGTCGTTGCCTTGCTGCATCTATGGACTTGACAAGTCTTTCGCAAGCATCGATAAGGTCTTGGTTTTCTTTCATGGTAGGGAAATTAATTGGGAGCAAAGATACACAAATCCTCCGACATTCCCAAATATGCCGGGGGAGTTATTATCGCAAAGCGCAAAGTCACCGCATCATTTTGCCACTGAGACATTGCCGAAAGAGACTTCCACCGTCGTGAAACCTAAGGCACGCATCAAGGCCGTCACCTGCTCGCGGCCGTTACGTTCGGCCTGGGCAGGAGCCTGAGAGGAGGCAAACCGGCGTTCCATGCGCCGGCGAGCTTGGTGGTAGAGTTGGGAGCGTGCACGATTGTCCCACATGCCAGACTCGAAGAAGGTCTGTGTGGCACCCTCGTCGATGAAGTCCCTGTCAAGCCGGCGGATGGGAGGCAGACGCAGGATGGCCGTATCGCCGCGAGTCTCTAACCAGGAGTCGGGAAGCTGCCCCATGTCGATGCCGAGCCGGATGGTGCCCCGATAGATGCGGACGAGTTGTTCGTCGGGAAGCAGGAAGCGGCGGTGCGTGGTGTCGACAATTTCCTCCATCTGCACACTCAAGAACTCCCACTTGCCTATCTTCCGGATGCTCGTAATCTGCGCCGGGGTCAAGTCGATGCGCGGGTCCGACTCGATGCCAAGCGACACGAGCTCGCCCTCGCCCCGGATGGAGCGCGAAAGGCTGCGCAAGGAAAGAGCCACAAAGAGCAGCGTCAGGATGGTGAGCATCCAACGCCAGTGGCTACGAAGGAAACGAAGTGCATTTCTCATTTTCTCAAATTCTCAAATTCTCATTCCACAGAGGCGCAGCCTCGCGCCCCTGCATCTCATTGTCTCAACTTCACTGACGAGCGTTCTTCGTCATAGAGATTCCAGAGGTCGCGCTCGCCAAAATCCTTGCGGAAGGTTATCACGATGTTTTCCTCGGCATAGCCCATGCCGGCCAGCAGGGGGACAAGCACGGAAGCTGCATTCTGCCTGGCCGACTCGATGATGCCCATCTGAGGTGCGGCCTGCACCACGCTGGCCACTCCCTGACGGACGAAATCCGTCAGTTCTGCATCTTTGAAACTGCTGCGCAGCAGGCCGACATGGGTGCGGACGCCCATGTTGTCGACCTTGGACGAGACAACCACGATGCGCGGGTCGGGCAACGTCACATGGAGCACGGGGCCGTTTTCTCCTTCGGCCGTCTCGATGTCGCCCTCCCCTATCTGGGCAAAATCGACATAAGCCTGCAAGGTGACGTCAAGGGGGATGAGTATCTTACGGTCGCCGACGGGAAGGGTCTGGTTGAACTCAAAGCCGAGGAGGGAACCGTGGAGGCGCTTCAGGTCGCTGTGGGTGACAATTTTGTGCACGACGTACTCCGACGTGTAGAGCCTCGACTGGCGACTGATGGCCGTGGCGATGCTCACGGGACTGGGGCGGGCCTCTGCGGACGAAGCGTCGGGCTTGCGCTCGCCGCATCCTGGCAGAAGCAGGCAGAAAAGGGCTATATAGAAAAGGTGTTTCATGGTACAAAAGTACATAAAAAACACGACATACACGCCCGTCAGGACAAAGAAATTGAGTATTCTTTTCTTATGCCCCCGTTTTTTCGCGACCTTGGCTTCGCCGAACCTACTTGGCACTCGCCACAAAAAAACAAATGGATTTGTTTTGTTCTGCCCCCGTTTTTTCGTAACTTTGTCGCTTCAGTCACACGAGCCATAATGAACATTGCCTACCTCATATCCGCCCACACCGACGCGCCGCAACTGGCGAGACTCATAGCCGCACTGCACAGTGATGCGGAGTTTTTCGTCCACATCGACAAGAAGTCGGACATCAGTCCCTTCCGGCAGGCCATCAACGCCCCGAACGTACACTTTCTGGAACGCCGCATCGACGTGCGCTGGGGCACGCTCCTGGAGGTGGAATACCAGATGGAACTCATCCGCGCCGCCGTGTGCCACGAACGCCACTTCGATCGCATCTTCTTCCTCTCCGGCATGGACTATCCGCTCTGGGGCAACGAGCGCATCACGAACTGGCTGGAGCAACTGGGCGACCGCGAGGTGCTGCAAGGCATACGGATGGATACCCCATTCATCCAAGGGCAGCAACGCGAACTCTACACGCTGAGCCGCCCCCTGTTCCGATGGTTCGGCAACAAGTGGAACCAACGGCTGAGCATCCTTTGCCGCAAGGTGCTGAAAGCGGTGGGCTATCGCAAGCGACTCTCGTTTCGGGTCCTGGACGAGGAGTGGCACCTCTATAAGGGTTCCGCCTGGTGGTGCATCAGCGAGGAACTGGCCCGCTACGTCCTGCTCAGTTACCTGGGCAAGGAGGGGATAGAGGAATACTTCCGCGATAGTTTCGGACCGGCCGAGACGGTCATCCAGACCATCGCCTTCAACTCAAAGGAGTGGGCACCCAAGTGCATGCTCACGGAGGGAACCTACCCGGGGCTGGATGCCCTGACACCGCTGCACTACATCGTCTACGACCCCGTCATCAAGGTCATGGAGGCCGAGGACCTGCCCGCGCTGCGGGAGAGCGGAAAGATGTTTGCCCGCAAGTTTCGCTCGGGCGTGAGCGACGAGGTTGTCTGCAAGATTGATGAGGAACGGCTCTAAACGACCTCAATCTATAAAAAGTCTGCTATCCCATCGGGATTCCTGCTATTTTCCGGAAATCCTGCAACCTTTCAGACTCATCTGTCCATACGCCTTGCAAGGGCCTCCTCCAGCGTGAGCCTCTCATCAAGGTTGGTATAGTAGTGGGGATGCGACACGCGCTTCTCCACGGGAGGGAGGGTCATGTAGTCGCCATAAAGCAGTCTGAGATACTCATCATAAGCCCTGGGAACCGTCACCGTTGTAGACTCAAACGGCAACTCCACCACATCCTGGAACCAATCGGTCTGGAAGATGCGTCCCTCCCACTGCGTGACGCAGACGCATTTGGGCCCGGTCTGCCCGACGTAGCTCCTTTCGTAATCCAAGAAAGCCTGCAGATACTTCTCGGGATGGCGACGACGCCACAGATTGAGCACTCGGACTCCCAGCCCATGCACGTCGGCACGGGCCATGCAGTCAAGCCAGGAACGGGGCGTATAGTGGCAAAGGGCATTGATGTACTTGTCGAAGAAGAAGTGGCTGCGATACTGACGGGCTGTGATGGTCTCATCCGGCTCGTCGAATTCATCGAGAGGAAAGACGTCTATATATACCCCCATGACCAAGGGCAGACGCTCAAACTCCCACACCGTACTGCTCAGGTCGGCAATCTTGGCAAAGGGCATATAATAACCCGCGTCAGCCAGTGACATGACCTCATACCCCTCTGCACGCATTTTTCCTCCCAAGGCCAGCAGGCGATTGTAGTCGGCACGGGGCATGTAGATGTCGATGTCGTCGTCCCAGGGAATGAAGCCCCGGTGGCGCACGGCACCGAGCACCGTCCCCCCGCAAGCCACATAGTTCAGGCCATGCCGCCTGAAAAAGTCCTTGGCAAAGAGAAAGGTCTCAAGCAGTTTCTCCTTCATCCGCTTGGCGGTACACTCTTCCATAAGCCGTGTCAGTCAAACATATCCAAGAACAGTTCTGCGCACCAAAGCTGCCACTTCTGGTTGCCCGTGAGGCAGTCCATCGGAATGTCGCTTCGGAACTCGCTACGGGTCGGACCTGCCCAGTCGTGGAAGATGGAATCCACGGGACGCGGCATCGGCATCTTGAAGGGAATCTCCAGCTCGGGATACTTCATGGCATACAGACCACGCACAAGATACTTAGGTTCGCCATTCCTGACGCGCTGCATGTCGAGCGGTTCGGCCATGACCAGACGCACATAGGGGTCGTAGTAAGGCAGGCCCGCCACTGCGAATGCGTTGAGGTAGGAACTGGAACTCTCTATGGAAAAGACCTCGTCCATAAAGCGCATGTGGTCGATTCCGTTCTCGCCCGTGCGATAGTGCTCATACAATTCCGCCTGGCTGACGGGCTTGGTGAGCACAACCCCGGGGTCAAGGAATGTGTATCGGGCCACAAAACCGTCGAATGTCCACTCCGGACTAATCAGTTTGTCCATTCCTCCGAAGACGAGGTCGGCACTCTCGCCCACCAATATAATCTCCACACCGTCCTTCTTGGCCTGAATGGCCGCCTTGTAGATTTGGGGTTCGATGGAATGGACGGGAGCCCCCTTGGCTGCCATGACAATGGGCGTGTAGTGCTTGTAGTCCTCGAAACTGATGTCCACGAGGTGGTGCTGCAGTCCCAGCTTATCGCAATATTTGCGGGCACGCTCTATGTCCGCATCGAAGACGCCCACGCTGGACGTAAACGTATAGGCATGACTGCCGGGACGCAGATAAGAGGCCAGATTGGCACTGTCCATGCCGCCGGAAAGCAGTATGCCGATGTTTCCGTAGCGGCGATAGAGTTCATCGACCTGCCGCCGTATCTCGCGGTCGATGTCCTCGGACGTCCTGACGGGAATGCGCTCACCGTCCGGTATGGGTTCGAAGTTGTGATGGTGGAACCCGCGATAGAAATCCATGTCATCCTTCCAGATGTACCGGAAGGCCATGTAGGAACTCAGACAGAAATCCTTGTCAATAGCCATAGTCGTATCGATTTTGTAGTCTGTTACTTGTCGCGCACGGCCGTCAGGGCCTCCGTTATCTTCGTCGACGAGACGCCGTGGGTGTACGGGAAATAGACGATGCGAATGCCCGCCTCGGTGAAATTCCGTTCATATTCCTGCCACTTTTCCGTCCCGTACCAGTCGTCGCCCACAAACAGGATGGTGGCCCCCAGTTTCTTGCACATGGTGAGTTTGTCCATGTCGTACTGGGGCACTGCCGCATCCACACACTTGATGTTGCGGATAATCTCGATGCGGTCGGAAAAGGGTATCATGGGATTCTTGCCCTTGTAGGTCACTAATTCGTCTACCGTTACGCCGACAATCAGCTTATCACACAGTCCCTTGGCATTCTTTAACAAGGTCAGATGCCCTATGTGGAACAAATCGAACACTCCTGCAGTATAACCTATAACCATATCTTTTTGATTTACATTAGCACGATTCTATCCTTTCCTCCTTCTTCGGCCACCGTCCGCTCAGCCAGGGCACGCGCTCGACGAAGGGGACGAGCCAGGCACAGATGCAGAACACGATGGGCAAGAGCACCAGCACCTCGTCGTAGCGGCCATAGATGCTGCGGCCGAAGCATAGGTGCATGAACTTATAGTAGTAGAGCATCGGGTAGTGACTGACGAAAAAGACCATCGAATGCTCCCCGACGAAATTCACCCACGGCACCCGAGGCAGGCGCAGCGAAATCAGCAGTCCTGACAGCCCGCAGAGTATGACGGCAATGTTCACGACCGTGATGAAGGGGTCGCCCGTGAACTTGTTGTTAGACATCGTGTAGGAACAGTCGTGAAACACGGCATTGCTCAATACGAACAGCAGGATGAGCCCGAACGACAGCCACACCGCCGTCTCGGGCTTCCAGCGCGACAGCAGGCGGCTCCATTCCCGCCCGAGTTCGAAGAAAAAGATGCCCATCGGCACGTTGCTCAGTCCCAGCCAGACGGGATTCTTCAGTGTGAAGAGCCAATAACTGACGGCAGGGAAGGCGAAATAAAGCAGCGAACTGTAGTGCTGCACCAAGGGCGGTGTCCTGCGAAACAGCCAATGGCGCCCCTTCTCCAGGAAGTGGATGGCGATATAGGCCGAGAAGAAACTAATCAGGAACCACGTCGGGCTGTTGCCGTAAAAGGCCCCGTTCTCCCAGATATGCGCCCACTCCAGCGGCTCGATGGGCTTGTGGTAGCGGTCGATGAGAGAGGGCAGGAACGAGAAATAGATTACCCCGCCGATGAGTCCCGTCGTCAGGTAGGGCACGAGCAACCGCTTCGCCTTATCGGCACAATACCGGCGACTGGGCCCCAAGACGCTCTTGTTGAAATATCCCGCCTTGAAGAAGAAGAACGACATGAAATAGTAGGTCCACTGCATCACCTCCTTCCACCAGTCGTCGTCGGCATGGCCGCACAGGGCCATCACGTGGAGGCTCACCATGCGCACGATGCAGATGCCGCACAGGAAGTCGAAGGCGTGGTTGCGCGGCTTCGGTGTCGCATGTACAGTTTCGCTCGGATTCATATTCTTGGAGCAGGCTTCTTCTTTCCTAATTAAGCATTTCGGGTACAAAGATAACGAAAAAAAGCGAACGGAGGGAAGAATGTGCCCGGAAATCCATTGCCAGACACATTCTTTGCAGCCCCTTCGTCCGCCGCCCGACATTTTTCCGTCAAGAATCCGTCAATAATTTTCCGGCTTCACCTGAAAGTAACTCTGAGGATGGGCACAGGTGGGGCAAACCTCGGGCGCCTGCTTGCCTATGACGATGTGGCCGCAGTTGGAGCACTGCCAGATGACATCGCCCTCCTTTGAGAAGACCACTCCCTGCTCAATGTTGGCCAAGAGTTTGCGATAGCGGGCCTCGTGCTCACGCTCGATGGCTCCCACCAGTTCAAACTTCTCGGCAATCTCTGTGAAGCCCTCCTCGCGAGCCTCACGCGCCATACGGGCGTACATGTCCGTCCACTCCACGTTCTCGCCGTTGGCTGCGTCTGCCAGGTTCGTGGCCGTGTCGCTCACCTTGCCGCCGTTCAGATATTTGTACCAGAGTTCGGCGTGCTCCTTCTCGTTGCCAGCCGTCTCCTCGAAGATGTGGGCAATCTGCACGTAGCCGTCCTTCTTGGCCTTGGACGCGAAGTAAGTGTACTTGTTGCGGGCCATCGACTCGCCGGCGAATGCCTCCATCAGGTTCTTCTCAGTCTTTGTTCCTTTCAGTTCTTTCATAACGGTTTTGGAGTTAAGTTAATAATATATTAATTAAGGTATTCATGCCTTCTGCGCACAAAGATAACGAAAAAACCGCGAACCGCAAGAGTGTATCGCGCAATTTTATTTAACGCCAACTCAGTTTCCGTTTTTCTTGGCAGTATCGCAAAAGAGTTGTATCTTTGCGAGAAATAAGAACAAGGGAGGCTTTATGTACAGACGGTTTCTTCTTATCCTCTTGCTGTTCCTTGGCATCGGACTAAGAGCGCAGCGCATCAGTTACATCGAGACCACGAGCTCGTGGTACTACGTTTACGGTGAAGACGGCAAGCGCATCCACAGTTTCAGCACCAGTCAGGGACGGCTCGTAACCTACAGCTCGTCGTTCTACATCATTCGGCAGGGCGACAGCTTCTACATCATCTACGATGCCACGGGACGGCGCATCACCTCACTGGGCGTGAACGTCGTGGGCGAAATTCTCACTGCCAACGAAAACACCTTCACCAGCCGCAACGCCTCATGGATATACACCTGGACAAAGGAAGGCAAGCGCATCGGTTCGAGGTCGGCAAGCAACAAAATGTAATCATGGCAAAGGACAAGACTATGTACGTCTGCTCGGAATGCGGACAGGAATCGGTGAAGTGGGTGGGACGGTGCCCCAGCTGCGGACAGTGGAACACAATGAAGGAATTCAAAGCCGGCCCCGCATCCCCCAGCAAGGGAGGAAAACTCTCCTCTCCTTTATGGGGAGGCCAGGCGGGGGCTTCTCCTCTGCCTTTGCAGGACATCAAGGCCGACCAAGAAGTGCGCATTGACATGGGCGACGGGGAACTGAACCGCGTACTGGGCGGCGGACTCGTGGAGGGCAGCCTCGTTCTGCTGGGCGGTGAACCGGGCATCGGCAAGAGCACGCTCATACTGCAGACCGTACTGAGGCTGAAAGACAAAAAGGTGCTCTACGTCAGCGGCGAAGAAAGTGCCCGGCAGATAAAGCTGAGGGCTGACAGATTAATTGGAGGTAAGGGGCAAGAGGCAAGTGATAAGTTGATATTATGCGAGACCAGCCTCGAAGCCATCTACAAGCACATCGCCGAAGAACAGCCCGACCTCGTCGTAATCGACTCCTTCCAGTCCATACAAAGCGAGGGCGTGGAATCATCGCCCGGCAGCCTCTCGCAGATTCGCGAGTGTGCCGCCTCGCTGCTGAAGTTCACAAAGAGCGGCGGTTGCTCGGTCATCCTCATCGGGCACATCACCAAGGAGGGGACACTGGCCGGGCCGAAGGTGTTGGAGCACATCGTCGATTGCGTGCTGCAGTTCGAGGGCGACCAGCACTACATGTACCGCATCCTGCGCTCGCAGAAGAACCGCTTCGGCAGCACAAGCGAACTGGGCATCTACGAAATGCTGCAAGGCGGACTCCGCCAGGTGTCCAATCCCAGCGAACTCCTGCTGACTGAAGGGCGTGAGGGCCTAAGCGGCATCGCCATCTGTTCGGCCATCGAGGGCGTGCGCCCCCTTTTGATTGAGACACAAGCACTGGTCAGCACCGCAGCCTACGGCACCCCGCAGCGCTCGGCCACAGGATTCGACACACGCCGACTGGGCATGCTTCTGGCCGTACTGGAGAAGCGCGTAGGCTTCAAGCTGGCGCAGAAGGATGTCTTCCTGAACATTGCCGGCGGCCTGCGCGTCACCGACCCAGCCATGGACCTCAGCGTCATTGCCGCCGTCCTGTCGAGCAACGTAGATGCCGCCATCGATGCCGACACCTGCATGTGTGGCGAGGTGGGACTCTCGGGCGAGATTCGCCCCGTCGCCCGCCTGGAGCAGCGCATCGCAGAGGCCGAGAAACTGGGTTTCCGCCGTATGCTCGTCCCTGCACAGGGCCTGAAGGGCATCGACCAGAAGTGCCTGAAACTCGACCTCGTCCCCGTCCGCCGCGTGGCCGAGGCCGTGAGAGAGTTATTCGGGTAATCTCTATGTAGTTGACGCTGAAATAAAGCCCTTATCACATAAATTCATCTCATAATGAAACTGAAACGACATATCTGGATAGGGATTCTCGGCCTGCTGTGGCCGCTCGCGGCAATGGCGGAGGGCGACGACCGCCGTCCGACAAGTGATGTCCGCCAGTACGAGGGCTACACACTCGTGTGGCAGGACGAGTTCGACAAAGACGGGCGACCAGCCGAGCACTGGAGCTACGAACGCGGATTCGTGCGCAACCGGGAACTGCAATGGTACCAGCCCGACAATGCTACCGTAGAGGGCGGCGTGCTCATCATCGAAGGGCGCAGGGAGGCTGTGCCCAATCCGCAATATGAGGAGGGCAGCGAGGACTGGCGACGGAACAGGAAGCAAGCGGAATACACCTCATCGAGCCTGACGACCAAGAAGAGTTTCCGCTTTCGGTACGGGCGCGTGGAGGTGCGGGCTATGATACCCACGGCCAGCGGTTCGTGGCCAGCCATCTGGCTGCTGGGCAATCGGTGGGGATGGCCCTCGTGCGGAGAGATTGACATGATGGAGTACTACATCGCCAATGGGGTGCCCTCCGTCCTGGCCAATGCCTGCTGGGCAGGGGAGCGAAGGTTCACGCCTGTCTGGGACTCGGTGGCCGCTCCCCTCTCCCACTTCACGGATGGGGATGCCGACTGGACCTCGAAGTTCCACACCTGGCGCATGGACTGGGACGAGGATTTTATTCGTCTCTACCTCGACGACGAACTGCTGAACACCATCGACCTGAGCCTGACGACAAACCGCGGTGGCGACGGCAGGGGCATGAATCCGTTCTCCAACGAATGGAGCAGCGAGAGCCAACGGGCTTGCACGATTGACCGAGTCGCAACATTCGAAGGCGAAGCCAACGAAGTGGAGGGCTTCGGCATGTATCTCCTGCTGAACCTGGCCATCGGCGAGAACGGCGGTACGCCTGACGACAGCCAGTTTCCCCTCCGCTACCTCATTGACTACGTTCGCGTGTATGCCCAACTATAAGAAAGACATGGAAGTCCGGGATATCTTTGAACTGCGAAAGCAAGGGCGCATTGAGGAGGCCTACGAGGCCATACGCCCGATGTATGCCGTACACAAAGGGAAGTACACCACGCTCTGCATGTTCTGGACCGCCAATGACATCCTGAAGAAACGCCTGCTGGAGGAGCGAAGAGACGAGGCCGTGAAGATATTTCAGGCACTTTTGCGCGTAGCCCCAAATATCGAAGACAAAGACGGACGAGTCCACACGGCCCTGCTCTACGATGCGCTGCGGCTGAGCGAGGAGGTCTGTGACTTCCGCATAGTGGACTTTTTGGAGCAATTCGGGGTGGAAGGCCTGACGGAGGCCGACTGGAACACTCCCCCACAACCATGCCTGGCACAACGGTTGCTCGACCACGCCTTCACAGAGATAGGCAAAGAGCCAACCGTTGACAACGCACTGAAGGCAATGCCCCTGCTCACAGAGGCCCTGCGCCGCCAGCCCGACTGCCAACAAGGACGGACGTATCAAGACATCGTGAAGGGCATCATTGAGAAAGCAAAAAAGAGTGAAGCAGCAGAGCAGCATCCACAATCCTTAGCAGAGGACTGTTGCCCCATGCAGCCCAGGAAACCGCATGACCTGTCCAAGAAAGAATTTGGGTTATGGGGCGAGGATGTGGCTGCCGACTATCTGGAACGAAAGGGCTACCGCATCCTGGAACGCGACTGGCACTCGGGGCATCGCGACATCGACATCATAGCCCGCAATGCGGACTCCGTCGTCTTCGTGGAGGTGAAAACGCGCCGGAGTCGCGACTTCGGCGAACCCTTCGAGGCAGTGAACTACCAGAAGCGTCGCAATCTGCTCACGGCCATCAGCCACTACATTCGCTATAAGCATCTGGAACTGCGACCGCGGTTCGACATCATCTCCATCGTGGCGAATGACCTTTTCCAGCCAGAGATTCAGCACTTTGAGGACATTCAGTTGGCATGACGATAGTTAATATTTTGAGACATAAGTAGAATGACAAAGGACTTACAACTAAGGATAACACCCCGGGATGCCTACAACGAGCAGAGCATCCGTCGCTATGTGGCACGCGAACAGGGCTGGGACGAGCGCACCATCACCTGTGTGCGCACCCTCAAGCGGAGCATCGATGCCCGGCAAAGGGACATCTACGTCAACCTCACGGTGCGAGTGTTCATCAACGAACAGCCACCCACGGACGTATTCGTTCCTGTGGAATATCACGACGTGAGCGAACGTCCGCAAGTAATCGTCGTGGGAGCCGGTCCTGGCGGACTGTTTGCAGCCCTGCACCTCATAGAGCTCGGTCTTCGCCCCATCGTGGTGGAGCGCGGCAAGAACGTGCGCGACCGCAAGAAAGACCTGGCCCGCATACGCCCCGAACAACGCGTCAATCCCGAGAGCAACTATGCCTTCGGCGAGGGCGGCGCAGGGGCATACTCCGACGGCAAACTCTTCACGCGCAGCAAGAAACGCGGCGACGGGGAAAAGATTCTCCGCGTCTTCTGCCAACACGGGGCCAGTCCCAGCATTCTCTCCGATGCCCACCCCCATATCGGCACAGACCGCCTGCCACGCGTCATCGAGAACATGCGCGAGACCATCCTCCGCTGCGGCGGTGAGGTGCACTTCGAGACACGGATGGAAGCCCCCCTCTTATCCCCCCATGAAGGAGGAAGATGCTGTGTGGGTATCGTATGCAACAACGGGCGCGAGTTCCACGGCCCCGTCATCCTCGCCACAGGTCATTCAGCCCGTGACGTGTATCGCTGGCTCCATGACAATGGCATCGAAATAGAAGCAAAAGGCCTGGCCGTGGGCGTACGACTGGAACATCCCGCCCAACTCATTGACCAGATACAATACCACAACAAGCGCGGGCGTGGCGATTACCTCCCCGCTGCCGAATACAGCCTTGTGCAGCAAATCAACGGGCGCGGAGTGTACAGTTTCTGCATGTGTCCGGGCGGCTTCGTAGTACCGGCAGCCAGCGGCCCCGAACAAATCGTGGTCAACGGCATGAGCCCTTCGGGGCGCAACGGCCGTTGGAGCAACAGCGGCATGGTGGTGGAGGTACGTCCCGAAGACCTACAATATGCCGAAACTAAAAATGAGGGGCTGGAGGGGTCAGCCTTGCAGATGATGCACTATCAGGAGGAACTGGAACGCACCTGCTGGCAACAGGGCAACATGCGACAGACAGCCCCCGCCCAGCGCATGGCCGACTTCGTCAACAACCGCCTCAGCTACGACCTTCCCGACTCCAGCTACGCCCCCGGCCTCATCAGTTCCCCCCTGCATTTCTGGCTACCCGAGCCCATCCGACTGCGCCTCCAAGAGGCCTTCAAGGCATGGGGCCGACAGAAACACGGATTCCTCACCAACGAAGCCACCGTCATCGGTGTGGAGACACGCACCAGCAGCCCTGTGCGCATCGTCCGCAACCCGGAAACGCTGCAACAAACCTCCCTCCCCGGCCTCTTCCCCTGTGGCGAGGGGGCGGGCTACGCCGGCGGCATCGTCAGTGCCGCCATTGACGGCGAACGCTGCGCCGAGGCCGTGGCCGCGTTTATGGGGAAAGCGTGAACCAGGCAAGAGCCCCCAAGGCCAACAAAGTAAGGAAGAAGAGAACGAGACCTGCCCACGATACACGGAACGTGAAATAGTGCGCCACAAGCGGACTGCACGAGAGGAGCAGCAAGGGCAGCAACGGAAGGAGGTCCGCAGCAAAAAGGGAGAAGAGCAACACGAGCACCGACTGGGAAACGTAGACGTAGAACATCATGCGGGTGCGAATCTTGTCGTCGAAACTATGCAGGAAATAGGCAATGGCCGTCCAGACCGTAAGCAAGGCGAACAACAGAAAGGCGAGAGCAACGGGGGAAGGCGACGAAACAAAGGCGGAGAGACGAGGAAGCAAGTCTGAAATATGCCAACCTGCCACCGACATTCCCCCAACAAGTCCCTGCCACCAACGGGCGAGCGACGAAGCGTCGCCCTGCCAAAGCACCCATCCCCCCCAGAACCAGAAAGGGAGTGCCAGACCGACAAGAGCCGCAAAGAAGCCTCGGAAAGTGAGCGCACGCATGAAGACAAGAAGATACCACAAGAAAGGTAAGGCAAACAGGACGAGTGGCGGAAAGGGTATGCTGCCAAGAGCGAGCGCCAGGAAGGCGTGGAAAACATCCGCGACGGGCTGCGACTGCTGATAGGTGCGGAAGAGCAGGAAGTGGCTTACGGAAAGGCCTAACGCCGAAAGCATTACGGAATGGAACGGATGGAAAAAGCCCATGCAGGCCAGACCAGACAGCCAGACGACCGAAATCATGCGCGAACGAACACGGAGCAACTGGTAGATGTTGTTGGTCTCCGTGACGACGTATGCCACCAGGACTGCAAGCAGGAGTCCCCAGGCATAGTCATGGCTATAGCCGCCCTGCGGGAACCACCAGAGTGCCAGCGTCAGCAAGACAACGACGGGCAATACCGCCCAGCTGCGCCCAATCCTGTTCTGAATCCTTAGTTTTCGGGGCATTCGGTCATGTTATGACGTGGGGCGAGTGACATAAGGTCACGACCGATGTCCCGGCGATAGTGCCTTCCTTCGAACTCTATCAGTGCGGCTCCCTCCATGCTTCGCGAAAGAGCCGAGGAGAGCGTGTCGCCGTAGCTGCTGACGGAAAGCACCCGTCCGCCGTTGGTCACAAGCTGGCCGTCCCTGACGGCCGTTCCGGCATGGAAGACAACACTTTCTGCATCTGTCAGCGAGGGGAGAGTGATAGCCTTTCCCTTTTCGTAGTGCCCTGGATAGCCCCCGCTGACGAGCATGACGCAGACGGCAGGGCGCGGGTCAAACTCAACGGTGCGGTCGCCTAAAGTCTGCGTGGCAACTCCTTCCAGAAGGTCGACGAGGTCGCTCTTGAGGCGAAGCATGACGGTCTCCGTCTCGGGGTCGCCCATGCGGCAATTATACTCAATGACCTTGGGGTTTCCGATGCCGTCCTCAGAGGGGGTGTTGATAAGTCCGAAGAAGATGAATCCCTTGTAGTCGAGTTCCTCGCTGGCAAGCCCTTCGACGGTGGGACGGATGATGCGCTCCTCTACTCGTCTCATCCACTCGGGGGTGGCAAACGGAACCGGAGATACACTGCCCATGCCGCCCGTGTTCAGGCCAGTGTCGCCCTCGCCGATGCGCTTATAGTCTTTTGCCTCGGGCAAGATTTTGTAGTCCCGCCCGTCAGTAAGCACAAAGACGGAGCATTCGATGCCCGACAGGAACTCCTCGATGACCACGCGAGACGAGGCCGTGCCAAACATGCCGCCCAGCATCTCGCGAAGTTCCTTCTGGGCCTCCTCCAGCGTGGGCAGGATGAGTACCCCCTTTCCTGCGCATAGGCCGTCGGCCTTCAACACGTAGGGCGGTTGCAGGGTCTCAAGGAAGCGAAGCCCCTCCTCAAGATGCTCACCGTCGAAGGTCTGGTAGCGTGCCGTGGGGATGCAGTGCCGCTGCATGAAGCCCTTGGCGAAGTCCTTTGAGCCCTCAAGCATAGCCCCCTGCCGGGAGGGACCGATGACCGGCACGGACTTCAGTTCCGGGTCGGCCTTGAAATAGTCATAAATACCTTTGACGAGCGGGTCTTCGGGGCCCACCACAACCATGTCAATGCCCTCTTGGAGCACGAACTGGCGGATGGCAGGAAAATCATTGACCGACAGGGGAACGTTCGTTGCCACCTCACAGGTGCCGGCATTCCCCGGGGCCACATACAACTTTTGCAGTCGGGGGCTCTGTGCCAGTTTCCAAGCCAACGCATGCTCGCGGCCGCCGCTTCCCAGAAGGAGTATGTTCTTCGTTTTCATCTTGGGATTTATTTCAGATAGTCGTCAAAGTAACGGGTGATACGTTCGTGGAGATGAATCTGGTCGCGGCCGAACATATTGTGGCCGTCGCCGGGATAGGTGAAGAGGTCGGGCTGAGTGCCGGCATCCTCACAGGCACGGAGGAAGGAAAGCGTGTGCTGCGGCACGCAAGTGGGGTCGTTGTAGCCAAATATAATTTGCAGACGGCCCTTGAGATTCTTAGCCTTGCCCAACAGGCTGCAACGCTCATAGCCCTCGGGATTTTGCTCAGGCGTGTCCATATAGCGTTCGCCGTACATCACTTCGTAGTACTTCCAGTCGATGACGGGGCCACCTGCCACGCCCACCTTGAAGACGTCGGGATAGGAGCACATGAGGTTGGTGGTCATGAAACCTCCGTACGACCAGCCATGTACGCCCATGCGACCTGCATCGACATAGGGCAGCGACTTCAGGAACTTCACGCCCTCCAGCTGGTCCTTCATTTCCTCCTCGCCGAGGTGACGGAAGGTGACCTGTTCGAACTCCCTGCCGCGCCATTCACTGCCTCGGTTGTCGAGGATAAAGAGCAAGTAGCCCTTCGTGGCCATGTAAGCCTCCCAACCGCGCATGCTCCAACGCCAACGGGCGTCGACATTGTGGGCATGAGGACCGCCGTAGACATAGACCACGGTGGGATACTTCTTCGCCGGGTCAAAGTCGACGGGCTTCACCATGCGGTAGTAGAGGTCGGTCACACCGTCGGCAGCCTTGATGCTGCCACTGGTGATTTCGGGAATTTTATACCCCTTGTCCTGCCAGGGGTCGGAGGCGGTCAGGATGTTGGAAACGAGGTTCGGGCGGCGACCACGGGTGGGCTGCGTCGAGATGAGATTGACGCTGCGAGGCACTGTGGGGGACGAATAATTGTCGATGAGCATGGTCCCGTCTTCGCTCAGTTTGGCAGCGTGTACCCCGTCGTCGGCTCCCAGCAAGGTGGTTCGGCGTGTTTTCAAGTTAAGGCAGTAGATGCAACTCCGTCTGGGGTCGCTCTCATTGCCAAGATAGAGAAGACTCTTGGACTTCGTGTTGAAGCCCAGGAAATCCTGCACCACCCATTGCCCGGCTGTCAGCTGTTCGCATTGGCCCGTCGTGACGTCCAACAGGTAAAGATGGTTGTAGCCGTCCGACTGGCTCTGCATGATGGCCTTCGAAGCATCCCAGGGCAGGAACTCAAGCCCGTGAAGGGGCTCGACATATTTCTCGTGGCGTTCCTGAAGGAGTTGGTTGCACTTTGCGCCCGTCTCTGCGTCGTAGGCCACGAGCCTCATGTCGTTTTGATCGCGGTTCAGTTCGAAGACATACAGCCGCTTTCCGTCCGGGGCCCACGAAAGGTTGGTATGATAGTCGTCGGGAGCACCTGCCAGCTGCAGCCAAGTGACCTTCTGGGTAGCTACGTCGAAGATGCCGACCTTGACCTGATGGCTCGTCTCGCCCGCCATGGGATATTTGTCCATGGTGACGCTGGCAATGCGCTGCGAGATGTCGACCTGCGGATAGCCGGCCACCATGCTCTGGTCCATCCGGTAGAAGGCCAACCGTTGTCCGTCGGGGCTCCAGAAGGTGCCCTTCGTGATGCCGAACTCGTCGCGATGCACGCTCTGGCCATAGACGATGTCGGCCGACCCGTCGGTGCTCCCGTCCTTACTCACTTCGAGCGTCTTGCCTTCGGCGGTCGTCACATACAGATTTCCCTCTATGGTATAGGCCAGATGCTTCGACGTCTGGTTGAAGTCCTGATTGGCCGCCCCCCGGGGAATGGGCTGGCTCCACACGACCTCGCCCGCGGCCCAGTCTATCTGGATGCGTTTTTCGCCGTTTTGCACTTGGGCTATGGTCTGCTTTCCGTAAGGGAACGTAATGTAGTGCCCACTGCGCACAATCTTTTCACCGGCGATTTCGTTCAGCCGTTCCACCGTCACGAGCGACTCGCCCGTTACGAGGTTCTTCACCCCATCGGGCGTCGTCTCCAGAGGGGTATTGCCCCACCAGGCCGTGAACTTGTTCTCGGGAGCCAGATTGTAGTAGTTATTGCCGCTCCACATTACGTCTTCCAGCGTCAGGAGCTTCTGTCCCATTGCCGTGCCTGTCATAAGCATCAATGCCACAAACAGTTTAGTCTTCATACCTGCGTCCCTTTCCTTTGTTAAAGTCGCGTGTTCCTCTCTGGAAGTCTCGTCCGCCCTTACGGAAGCCACCGTCCCTACGGTCATCGCGGTCGAAGCGACGCGGTTTGCGGTCGTCGCCTCCGTCGCGGTTGAAGCGGCGAGGCTTCTGTTCGTCGTCGTCATTGTCGAACCGGCGGCGAGGACGTTCACTCCCCCCCCATCCCAGACGGCGGGGGCGTTCGTCGAAGCCTTCGCGTCGGCGCCAGTCGCCTGCCACACGGTCCTCGCGACGGCGGAGGCTCATGCGCTCTTCAAATTCCTCGTCGGTCTCGTCCAGGCCTTGTTTCACGGCCCGACGCTCCTTGAAGCGGTGCTTCTCGGCCATTTGCCGACGCTCCTCGTCGGTCTTTATCTCGCGGCCCTCGCTACGCAGTTCGTTGTATCGGCCCGAGAACATCTGGTACTTTCTCAGTTCACATTCGAGGCTGCCATTGTAGAGGGGCACCTTCAGCGAAGCTTTCAGCCCGATGGCATCAAAGCATTCCTCGCGATAGCTCAGCACCCAGGCCTCGTTATCCACAAACTGCTTCTTGAACTGGGTGCCAATCATCTTGTACAGCCCCAAAAGGTCCTCCGGCTTGAGGCGCTCGCCGTAGGGGGGATTGGTGACGAGGATGCTCTTCTCCTGCGGCTGCGTGAAGTCGGCAAAGTCCTGGAACTGGATGGTGATGTCGCCCGTCAGGCCGGCGGCCTTGACATTTCGTTCGGCTATGGCCACCGCGTTGCGATTGTTGTCATACCCATATATCTTGTGTCCGAACTCCCGTTCCTGAGAGTCGTCGTTGTAAATCTGCTCAAAGAGTTCACGGTCGAAGTCGGGCCACTTCTCGAAGGCGTATCCCTGACGGAACAGGCCCGGGGCCATGTTGCGGGCAATGAGGGCGGCCTCGATGGGGAGCGTGCCGCTGCCGCACATCGGGTCGATGAAGTCCGTCTCGCCACGCCATCCCGTCATCAGGATAATACCGGCGGCCAGCACCTCGTTCAGCGGGGCCTCGACGGCTTCCTGACGATAGCCGCGGCGATGGAGGCTCTCGCCCGAAGAGTCAAGCGAAAGCGTGCAATCGAACTCGGCAATGTGCATGTTCAACTGGATGTCGGGGTTCGAGACGCGAATGTTGGGCCGGTTGCCCGTCCGCTCACGGAACTGGTCGACTATCGCGTCCTTGACCTTGTAGGCCACGAACTTCGAATGGCGGAACTCTGTGGAGTAGACCACACTGTCCACGGCAAACGTGGTCTCGTTCGTCAGATACTGGCTCCAGTCGATGCTCTTCACGGCCTCGTAGACTTCGTCAGCACTCGTGGCGCGGAAGTGCTTGATGGGCTTCAGCACGCGGATGGCCGTCCGCAGGCAGAAGTTGCTCCTGTAGAGCATCTCCTGGTCGCCGGTGAACGACACCATACGTCGCCCGACCTGTATGTTATTGGCTCCCAGTTGGGTCAATTCCTCTGCCAACACATTCTCCAAGCCCTGGAAGGTCTTGGCTATCATCTCAAACTGGCCCTTCCCCGGTGCCTCCCTTGCAGGGAGGGGAGTAGTCACCTCGGCGACTTGCTTATTCTCCATACTCATATTTCTAGTTTTTCTTTTATGTTATCCCTATTTATATTATTCGCTTATGTATCATATCTATGCCTCCAGCCACGGCCTCCCTCACCGGGAGTGACGGGGTGGGCCTCCTACAGCCCTCCCCAGTCTTCGGGCCTTACGACGTGGCTCTTGCGTTTGCGGGCCTGCAGCAGATGCTCGCCGGGCTGGGTGCTCTCCGTCACCCAGAGGTTGCCGCCGATGACCGTGCCACGGGCGATGGTGATGCGCCCCAGGACGGTGGCGTTGCTGTAAACTATCACGTTATCCTCCAGAATGGGATGGCGGGGGATACCCTTGATGGGGTTGCCGTTCTCGTCCAGGGGGAAGCTCTTGGCACCGAGCGTAACGCCCTGATAGAGCTTCACGTGGTTGCCGATGATGCAGGTGGCCCCGATGACCACGCCCGTCCCGTGGTCGATGGTGAAATGGTGGCCGATGGTGGCCTCGGGATGTATGTCGATGCCCGTCTCGCTATGGGCCATCTCCGTGATGATGCGCGGAATGAGGGGCACGCCTTGCAGGACGAGTTCATGGGCAATGCGGTAGTTGGAGATGGCCTTGATGACGGGGTAGCAACTGATGATTTCGCCTCGGCTGGTGGCGGCGGGGTCTCCGTTGTAGGCGGCCTCTATGTCGGTCGCCAGTGTGCGCCGCATCTCCGGCAGTTTGGCGATGAAGTCGGCAGCCAGCTGCTGCGCGCGCTCCACAGGGCAGACGGGTTCGTTCTTGTCCTGCACGAAGCAGAGTCCGGCCAGAATCTGCTCCGCGAGCAACTGGTAGAGACGCTCCACGTTCACGCCGACGTGGTAGGTCAGCGTCTTCGAGTTCAGGTTGGAGTTACCGTAAAATCCAGGAAACAAAATGGCACGGCACAGGTCGATGATTTCGTTCAATGCAGGGCCGGAAGGCAACGGCGCACCGTCGCGATGCTCATGAAACATGCCGCCGAGCGAGTTGCCATCCGACAACTCCTGTATGGCTGCTTCGAGCAGGTGGTTGAGGTCTTTAACGCCCATCTATGTGTGTTCAAGAAGATGTAATATGGCGCAAAGGTAACAAAATATTTCCACATTACGATACGAACGTCCCGATTTTGTGCACCGCGAGGTCAAGATTTTCTGTATTTTGAGCCGACTTAAACCTTCTCATGCAACTTTTGTCTTAAAGACAAGAATGTATCAACTTTTTTTCGTATTTTTGTCACGAAATATGCACACTAACTAACACTGAGAAACAGAAAGACCATCATGAAAAGATATTTTGTGCTCATTGCTATGTGGCTCGGACTGACGGCCAGCACGAAAGCTGCCGACTGGATTGACATAACGGGCCAATACATCACGAACCCCAACTTCCAGGGCAACTCCAATCAGGGCTGGACCATGGAAGCATACGCCGGAAGCACAACCTGCAACTATGCGTGCCAGGAGTTCTGGCAGGGTGTCTGGAACTTCTACCAGACCGTCGAAATCCCCAACGGACACTACCGCATCAGCGTCAACGGCTACCACCGTCCGAGCGGCTATTCGAACACGGAGGTGGGAAACTACAACAACGGCAACGGGGCCGAAATCACGTCCTACCTCTACGCCAACGAAGAGAGCAAGCCGCTGGTCAGCGCCTACGCCCATTCGCTGACGAGCAACTACAACGGAGGATGCTGGACCTACCGCGCCGGCGGAGGCTGGGGAGGAGGGGGCGGCTCCACGGCCTACTACCCCAACAACATGGAGTCGGCCAGCTACTGCTTCTCGCAGGGGCTCTACCAGAACGAACTGGAGTTCGACGTGACCGACGGCACGCTGACCTTCGGCATCCGCAACGAAAACTACGTCGAAAGCAACTGGACCATCTTCACCGGATGGCGGTTGGAATACTACGGCGACGTCGTCCAGATTACCGGCATCACACTCAGCAAGACCCGGGCCACGATGGTGCCCGGCGAACAACTCCAGCTGACCACCACCCTCAGTCCGGCCAACGCCACCCTAAGGGACCTCACCTGGGCAAGCAGCAACGAGCGCATCGCCACCGTCGACAAGGACGGCAAGGTGACGGCCGTCGCAACGGGACAGACCCACATCACGGCCACCGCCACCGACGGCAGCGGACAGACGGCCACGTGCGTCGTGACCGTGACCAGCAACGCCACCGGACTGGCGAAACTGATTGTCAACGAAATACAGAGTGCCAACCTCGACCAGACGGTGGACCCCTCGTGGAACTACGGCGGATGGGTGGAACTCTACAATCCCGGCACCATAGGCGTGACACTGACGGGCTGCTGGGTCAGCGACGACCCGGACAACCTGCAGAAAGTGCACATCTCGCAGCCCCTGGCCATCCCGTCGAAGAGCTACGCCTGCCTGTGGTTCGACCACCACGACAAGTATTGCCTGACGCAACTCGACATGAAGCTCGACGTGGAGGGAGGCACCTTCTACCTCAGCAACAGTGACGGCAAGCTGGTGCTCTCCGCCCAGTATCCCCCGGCCATATCGCGCTGTTCGTATGCCCGCAAGGCACTCACCTCCGACGAATGGGGATGGTCCCCCACCCCCACCCCACAAGCCAGCAACGAGGGCATGACGTATGCCGAGACCCGTCTGCCCGCCCCCGAGGTGGACCAGCCCACGCAAACGTTCGGGTCGCAGCTGACCGTCTGCGTCAACATTCCTCAGGGGGCCACCCTGCGCTATACGACCGACGGCAGCACCCCCACGGCCACCAATGGTGAGACCTCAAGCACCGGCCTCTTCTATCCCAGTGAGACCACGACCTATCGCTTCTGCCTCATCGGCGACGGCTACCTCCCGAGCCAGGTCGTCACGCGTACCTATATATATGAGGACAAGGACTTTGCCCTGCCCGTCGTGAGCGTCGTGGGCAACGACCGCGACCTCTATGGCGAGGATATGGGCCTCATGGTCCGCGGCAACGGCAACGGCCGTCCGGGTAACGGCCAGTCGACTGCCTGCAACTGGAACATGGACTGGGATCGCACGGTCAACTTCGAGTACCTGAACCAGGAGGGCGAGATGGTCATCAATCAGGAGACAGCCATGGAACGCTGCGGCGGATGGAGCCGCGCCTGGACACCCTACTCTTTCAAACTGAAGGCCAACAAACAATATGAACTCCAAAACTACCTGCCCTATCAGTTCTTTGAAGAGAAACCTTACCTGAAGCACAAAACCCTGCAGATTCGCAACGGAGGCAACGACAACACATGCCGCATCAAGGACCCCGCCCTGCAGGAAATCGTCTTCCGCTCTGGGCTGGACATCGACTGTCAGGCCTACCAGCCTGTCATGCACTACATCAACGGACGCTATGCCGGCGTCATCAACGTGCGAGAGCCCAACAACAAGCACTTCGTCTATGCCAACTACGGACTGGACGACGACGAGATTGACCAGTTCGAGATGTCGCCCGACTCGGGCTACATACAGAAGTGCGGCACCTACGAAAGCATGAGACGGTGGTACGAACTGGCCAAGCAGTGCGGCAGCGACGACGAAGCCTACGAAGAGATTCGCCGGATGGTGGACATCGACGAGTATTGCAACTACATGGCCGTTGAATTCTATCTCGGCGGCAGCGACTGGCCCCAGAACAACGTCAAGGGCTTCAAGCCCATCATGGAGGGCGGACGCTTCCGCTTCGTGCTGTTCGACCTCGACGGCACCTTTGCCACCACCAGCCCCTTCACCGCCTTTGCCGGTAAGCAGACCTACACCTTCGACCGCCTCTACGGCGAACCCGTCACCCACATCACAAAGGAGATTGAGTTCGTCACCATCTTCCTCAACATGATTAAGAACGAGACCTTCCGCAAGCAGTTTGTCGACACCTATTGCCTCGTGGCCGGCTCCGTCTTTGAACCTGAACGTTGCAAGGAAATCATCAACGAACTGGCCAGTCGCGTCAGCGACAGCCAGAACATTTGGAACGACGTCTACTGGCAGAGCAGCACGCCATGGAACACCGCCAACTCGCTCATCAGCAACCTGTCCAGCAGCCGCCAGAGCACGATGATTGGTGCCCTCCGCAGTTACACCAACATGGGCGTAAGCCGCCTCACGGCACAGGACGTCCAGCTCAGTGCCAACATACCCGAGGCACGCCTCATGGTGAACAACCTGCCCGTGCCCACCAACAAGTTCAAGGGCAAGCTCTTTGCTCCCATCACCTTCAAGTCGCAGGCCCCGGCGGGCTACAAGTTCCTCGGATGGCAACTCGTAGAGGGCAGCAGCACGAACGCCACCACCCTGATTCCCAACGAATCCTCGTGGCTCTACTACGACCAAGGCTCGCTCGACGGAGAGGACTGGACGGCGGCCAACTACGGCACGTCGGGATGGAGCACGGGAGAGGCTCCCCTGGGATATTTCGTGGGGGGCGACCGCTACACCAACACCTACCTCGACTACGGAGGCAACAACAGCCAGAAACGCCCGACCTACTACTTCCGCCACAACCTGACGCTCAACGACGCTCCCCAAAGCGACGACGTCTTCACCCTGGACTACCTCATCGACGACGGTTTCATCGTCTATGTCAACGGCAGTGAGGCAGGTCGCTACAACATGCCCTCCGGCACGGTCACCTACGACTCCTACGCCACCAGTTACGCCCACGACAATCCCGACAGCGGCACCCTCACCCTGCCCACCAACCTCTTCAAGCGCGGGCAGAACGTCATCGCCGTCGAGATTCATAACAACAATGCCAGTTCGACCGACATCTACTGGGAAGCACGGCTCAGCCACTCCTCCAGTTCGACCGAGGGCAGCATCGTCAGCACCGACGAGGAGTTCGAAATGCCCACAGGCAACATGGTGCTCATGGCCTGCTATGAGGAGATGACCGACCAGGAAAAGGCCGAGGAGGGCATCGCCACCGCCCCCGTCGTCATCAACGAAGTGTCAGCCAGCAACAGCATCTACGTCAACGACTACTTCAAGAAGGACGACTGGGTAGAACTCTACAACACCACCGACGAGGACATCGACCTCGAAGGCATGTACCTCACCGACCGCAGTGCGAAGCCCACGAAGTGCCAGATTTCGGCCAAGGGCACGAAGGCCAGCACCCTGCTGCCCGCCCACGGCTACAAAGTCATCTGGTGCAGCAAGCGACAGAGCGACACCGAACTGCACGTCGACTTCAAGCTCGACAACGAGGACGGCACCGTCGTTCGCATCATGGCACAGGATCAGTCGTGGGCCGACAGCCTCGTCTATTGCGCCCACAACGGTGACCAGACCGTGGGCCGCTATCCCGACGGCGGTGCCCAGGTCTACCTCATGACGCAGCCCACCATCCGGAAGTCAAACACACTGAACACCTACGCCCAGGCGTGGGAATACGTGGCTCCAAAGGACACGGCCGATGCCATCCAGCGCACCTTTGCCTCGCGCAACGGCGGCCTGAGCATCGCCTACGCCGGCGACCACTTGCTCGTCAAGAGCGAGGACAATCCCGACGTCACCGTATGCCTCTACACGCCCTCTGGCGCACTCATCATGCAGCAGCGTCTGCACCTCGACGGTGGACATGAGCGCATCGGCCTCGCCGCCCTCCCCACTGGCATCTACATCGCCCGTGCCCGCGACGCCGAAGGCAACGAATGCGCCACCAAGTTTGCGAAGAAGTGAGCGCAATGGAAGTACACTTTCATTGCCGAACGATAGCAAACTCAAACGCAGTTTAAGTTTGCGAAGAAGTGAGCGCAATGGAAGCTTGCTTACACTGCCGAGCGAAAGCAAACTCAAACGCAGTTTAAGTTTGCGAAGAAGTGAGCGCAATGGAAGCTTGCTTACACTGCCGAGCGAAAGCAAACTCAAACGCAGTTTAAGTTTGCGAAGAAGTGAGCGCAATGGAAGCCATATAGAAAAGCCCCTCATTCTTGGGCCCCCTTCTGATATTCGGGTAATCGCACGCTGTGCGGTTACCCCTTTTTTTACATAAAATCAGTGCCTATTTGTTGTTTTACTTCATAATTTGAAATTAATTTATTAACTTTGCAAATTAAATATGACTTTTTAGAGAGTTTCTTCTCAATTGAAAACGTATTATGGCTTCGTTGCATATAAAAGGTTTTGGTCCGATAGTGGACTCAACTAAAATAGAGTTGACACCCTTAATGGTTCTCATAGGACGTCAGAGTGCCGGTAAGAGTACTTTCATGAAGGTACTCTGCTTCTGCCGCTGGATAGAGAAGAAAATCATGGTCTCTACCGATGACATGGTCAACCAGTACACCCACTACAACCGTTTCGTCAAAGAACTCAAGCAGTTCCATCGCCTCAATGACGAGTACTTCACAGATGATACCCACCTCATGTACGATGGCGATAACATCACTATCGAATACCATGGTGTGAATGGCAATGCCAAAATCCTCCGCAAGAAGTCATTTGCCGAGAAAAGGTTCAATACCAAGTTGTGCTACATCCCTGCCGAAAGAAACCTTATTTCGGCAATCCAGAATGTCGATAAAACCTACAAAGCCACTGAACGCGATGTCTTGTTCAACTTCATCTACGAATGGGATGAGGCAAAGATTCCATACACCAGCGAGCATCCTTTCAAGTTGGCTGCAACCGGAGGATTCAGTTATGTGAATAAATCAGGTGCAGATGTGTTAGTTCGCGAAGATGGCACTGAGACTCCCGCCTTTTATGCATCGAGCGGCATGCAGAGCGTGATGCCTATGGATGTAATGGCTAACTATATCACAGAGCGTGTAGGAAATAACGCTTCGCTGTCAATGCATGAGCGTAACGAGATTAACAAGACAGATAATGGCCATTCGTACAGAAGGCTTGAATATCAGTCGGCTCAGTTGTTTATCGAGGAGCCAGAACAGAATCTGTATCCCGAGTCACAAAAACTGGTGGTATTAAGTTTGGTACGTTCATTGAAGAAAGCTTTGGAAAACGGTTCGGAGCAGAGTATGGCAATGGTGACCACTCACAGTCCGTATGTGATGTCGGTGACGAATGTATTGCTTGCAGCTGCTATTGTTGGAGAGAAGGGACTAAGGCAGACGGTTGTCGATAAGGATTGTATCATTCCTTCGAAGGCTATATCGGGTTACTATATAGATGAAAAGGGTGTGTTCCAGAATATCATGGACAGAAAAATACCTATGCTCAGTGGCAACGATCTGGATGGCGTATCCGATTGGGTAGATGAGAGCATCAGCAAGTTGAACCAGATACTGTTTGCATAAAGACATGAAGGAGGAGAAGAAGACTTACAATTCCACTCATGAGCGTCTGACGGCAGATGGTTTCGCCCCGGAGCAAGCCCTTCAGGTTCGTGCAAAGATAAGCGTAAGCGAGAATGGCAAGTGCTATCTGTTGGCAACCAACGGCAAGGAGCAGTCCGTAGTGTATGCTGTTGATGGCTACATCGTGACAGAAGGTCTGCGTTGTGACAAGCTCGTGCTCGTCAAGCGATCCGCAAAGGATCTTGCCCCTGAACAATGGACTGAAGCCTTTGTGGAGTTGAAGGGTGTGAACACCAGCCACGCCATCGACCAATTGCGGCAGACCTTGAAGAAGTCCCAGTTCAAGCACCCCACGAATGACGATATACGTGCCCGCATAGTAGCACAATCTTTCCCATCCAACAAATCCAACCCCACGATGGAGAAAGCAAAACAAGAGTTCCGCAAGGACTACAACTGTGACCTCCGAGGAATGAAGACTGGTCAGGAGGATAAACTGTAAAATCATTTTTCTAATAGCGGCCATTAGAAAAATCAAATTACAAAATACTTGTAGCCAATCAGTTACAAGGTCAACCACGAAAATAGCCGTTCTAATGACCGATTGGGGTTTAAGTTTGCGAAGAAGTGAGCGCAATGGAAGCAAGCTTATATTGCCGAGCGAGAGCAAACTCAAACGCAGTTTAAGTTTGCAAAGAAGTGAGCGCAATGGAAGCAAGGCTAATCAAGAAAAATCTTGACACGCCCGTTCCGTCCCAAACAAGATTACTATGCTTACAGGGCTAAGATTACTATGCTTCGGGGGATAACCTTACTATGCTTATCCCCGTAAGCATAGTAATCTTCCGTATAGGGCAAAATATCGTAAAATAAAGAATCTTTACAATCCCCCACCTGGTACGCAGGCGTCCCGCCTGCGACAGTTCCCCACCTTTTCCCCTCGGTACGCAGGCGTCTCGCCTGCGGCAGTCACTCATCCCACTTCACTCATCCCACTTCACTCATTCGCAGGCGAGACGCCTGCGTACCATGCCCCAACCCATGCCCCGAAAATCACCTTCCTGCAAAAAAACTTTGCCCAAGCGATTCGTAACTCAGAAATATTTCGTAACTTTGCTGCATCCTCACGCCGATAGTGCGTAAGCACTGGGACGAGGAAGGCACGGGAGCGTGCCGTCTGTCGTGAGGGTGCCATATATGGAAAGGCGTTTATCACGCGCTTTGTTCTTGATATATCGGAACCTGAGAAACTTCGAATGTAATCAAAGGACAATGCAACGATGGATGCCACGGGTATGTTATCAGACATGCCTTGTTTTGCCATTTTCTGATGGCAAGATGGGGGACTTGTTCTATATAACATATCGGCGTGGGGTCTATGTTGCTCGTTCGGATTACATGGGCAGTCTCAGGGCCTCGATATATAGGACGAGCAACGGGCAATGACTCTCACGTCTTTTTGTATCTACTGGCTCAAAATCTTACCGAAACATGAACCGCTTCGTCAGAGGGTCGCGGGGCACAAAAAGTTATGTTATGAAAGACTGTGGGAAAGATGTGGAAATCCACGACATTGAGGAATTCCTCAAATGGGTTCAAAGAATGCACATGAGTGAAGACTTTACCCAAGAAGGAGGGGCACCACCGATGCCCCAAAAGAAGCTTTATTTCCGTGGGCAGGCTGATAAAAGTTGGGACTTGATTCCATCATTGTTTAGAAAAGGTAATGCCAATGTAATAGAAAGGGACATTCTCAAGCATGCAAATATTAGCCTGTGGAATGAAGTTCATGGTTTCAGCACTCAGTTAGAGAAACTTGTCTATTTCCAGCACTATGGACTATGTACGCGCTTGTTAGATGTATCCTTTAATCCACTCATAGCATTGTATATGGCATGCACAGAGCAAAGCAACGAGAGTGGTTTCGGAGCTATATATAGTGGATATAAGGATTGCGGCCAGATGCCTGTTGTAGCAGAACTTTCAGCAGATTTCCTGTTTAACTCTGCAAATGATGATTTTGGCTATTTCCTACAAATGAATGGGAACGTTGAAGCCGCACGTCATATTGATGCTTTTTCTGTACCTCTTTTCATACTTCCTCCAATCATTGATTCTCGCATAGAAGTGCAGGATGGCGCATTCATCATGTTTCCTCTGCTGGATGAGTCTGGATTATATAGAAAACATACAATAAATCTCATTGAAAAAGATTTTTTTGATAGAAGGCGAGCGATAGTCCCCGATGATTGTAAGTCCGATATAATACGCAGGCTTGCAGAAATTGGGATCAATTGTGGAACTGTATATCGAGATACTGAAAGTAAGATAAAGGCTATTATGAATGATGCACGGTCATTTTTCTAATTATTTTCACTACTGTCCCGTTAAAGTGGACTAATCGTTCTTTGAAATCACTGAAATAAAGTCTTTTACGAGCAGATTTGAGAGTCAACGGACTTGATTTTGTAAATTTGCAGCCCCCAAGGTCTGCATATGTTTCAAGATAAGTTTGTCTTTTCTCAGTTAACAGCGTTCCTCGATAGGAATCATTTCAATTTATTGGTGTCCGCTAAAAATCTTTTGCGTTTTCAGCAACTACCAATTTCTCGGACAGCCGATGTGTTGGACGTATAAGTAGCCATTTGGGTGGTATAAAGTGACAGAATGAGCCTCAAAACTGCTGATACAGCCATTCAT